>CAZAOF010000007.1:0-32924 GCA_964486665.1 uncultured Sediminibacterium sp. | reverse complement strand
ATGTCTGGCACTGCATCAATTGGCAATTTAGAAATGGAATAGACCCCGCCTAAAACCAATGCAAATAAGCCCAATAGAATCACCAACTTATTTTTAATAGAGAACTGTATGATTTTCGATAACATAATAATATTTCTTATTCAACATAATGAATGGATATTACTTACTTACGTATATAATATCAATAATAGCAAATGAAAAATAACTTAAGCTCGAGGTGGTTGGAAGATAGCATTCAATTTTGTAGATAGATCGAATCGATCGTCTTTCACAGGGTAGGTCCTGCTGATAGCAAATTCGATAGGTTGAATGCTGAAATTTTTTGGAGCAAAAACGCTCACAAAATTTAAAAGAGAAATGGTTCTGTTAGATGACTTAAAAGGCAATTCCATGTCTTGCTGAAAGTCATTATCGTATGTCTGAACAGTAAAATAGTGCAAGTCGATAAAAGTACTAAAACTGATATCCTTAGTGATTTGTTGATGCGTTTTGTAATGTGCAAACAAATTCGGCAGTTTCAATAATTGATAAGCCTCTGTAGCTCCGAGGAGATACAGAGACATCAAAAATATTGTTAGCGATTTTCTCACCTTATAAAGTTAAGGTTTTTTTCTTTGTTTTGTCTTAGGCAATGCATTGAAAAAAAGGTAATCTACGCTAAGATACAAGCTGTTGTTGGTCATTCTATTCGTTTTCTCTAACAAAGCAAACCTGTACCCAAGGTTCACTTTGGCCTGACTATTAAAGATAAACTGTACAGCAGGAGCCACATCCAAATACTGCCCTCTACCAGATAACAGCTTCTGCCCTAATAGTTCTAGGTATAAATTGATATTCGTTTGACCATAAGAAGTATACCGTTTAGGATAAACAAGCAAACCATTTGAAAAACTATATTGGAACGCATTTTTCCCAAAATGAGGGGTCCAATCACGCTTTTGATAATAACCCAAAGTCAATGAGCTTGCCCATTTATGTTTTAACTGGGTAATAATTAAACCCGTTCCGACAGCAGACTCTTCCCCATCCAGCAAAATAGCATTGGTATGCACTGCTGAATTTTTTGATTGAATTGCTTTAGCAAACCATGCAAAACGCGTATGTGCATACATGGCATCTTTTGTATAGAAACGGTATTGCAAATAAGCGTCAGAGGATGGGTAATTTGTACCTAGATATAGAGACAATTTTTTACTTAATCCTAATTGCAATTGAGTGTAATGATTGTTTCGATTGGTATTACCTCCCATTTTTTGGAAGTTTTGCTTTAAGCCAATTGCCCTTGCAGGTTTGGTACTAGCAGGCTCAGAGAAAACATATAACTCTTGTGCGCTCAAAACATGCGTAGTCAAAAGACCTGAAGAAAAACCAAAACAAAAAATCAAGGCTCTTATTACCCTATTCATACACTAAGCTTTGAACACCAAATCCAGCATCGGTTACAGCTAATTTGATTTGATCTATCTCAACTTTTTTACCCGCCTTAAATGTCATTATGTACATTGATTTTTCAATATCCACTTTAACTTCCTCTACAAAATCTAATTTTGATAAAGCTTTGAAGATAGCTTTAGAACACATAGAACAAGTTAATCCTGACGCGACTAAGCTTACCTTTTTAATTTCAGCTGGAACTTCACTTAAATCAGTTGCTCGATCGTATTTGCAACATTCATGTAATGCGTCGTAAGATGCTTTAGAAGCCCTCTTATGCTCTGTGTCATACCCAACAGCAGAAATAGCTGTTTCGATTTTATCTAAACTTGTTTTGCCATCAAAAAGCAAGGTTAATATTTTTGCATCTTCATCCCAATTTGCTGATGTTGCACCTGCAGACTTTGCCGCTTTCTCGATACTTGATTTGCACATACCACAATTTCCAGCAACTTTTAATTTAGTAGCCGTTTGTGCATTTGAACTAAAGATTGTAACAATAAAAAATCCAATGAATATAAATAACTGTTTCATAAAAATTTTGTTTGTATAATAACCGCCAAATAATCATTGGCAATAATTACTATTTAATAAATAATAAACTTAATGACAGATGTTATATTGAATAACAAATATCAAAAGGAATGCATTGCTTCAAGTATGAAACTAAATGCAATACTAGGTTGACCTTGGTGGAAAAATCAGATTAAATAGAGGCAGTCCAAGACATATATGGGTGGGCCAGAAAATAGAAGCCCTTTTTTTGAAACAAAAATTTGATTCGTCGCTTTATTTATACCCTCTTTCACAACTACTAAATAAATAGGAGATGGCACTAAAGCAATTGACAATAACTGTTTGTTTTTTTGAACTTCTACTGTAGGATGGGAATCTTGCTTTTTAAGGAAGGTTGTTTTTTCTGCGCAACAACTATCTTTTTTATTGGACTTATTACATAAACACTTTTGAACTTTTCCTGCACACATATGCGCTTTTACAGTTGCCCCAATACTGGAGAAACTATAAACAACTAAAAGCATTATAGTTAGGATCGTTTTCACAATGTAAAGTTAGGACTAATTTATAAAATTCCACCAAATACCTACCCTTAACCAGGTACCTGTTCCCGGATAGTTTGGTGCAGAAAAATTATAACGTGTACCAAATTGATTACTAGAGGCTAATAAGGTATTCAACTGTTCCATTCGGATATACCCTTTAAATCTTTTAATATTGAAATTCAAATAAGCATTGGCAGTAGGTCTATTTTGCGTCGTAAATTGATCTTGTAAATAAAACTGCCCTGTAAGCGGCATATACGCGTCTGGTTTAAATGCAGTATGATAGATCAGCTCTAGTCCAGTTGACAAATATAAGTTTTTAAAGAAGTTCCCTTCAAAGGCAATTCTTTGTCTTGTTAAAAGCAAAGGCAAGTGTATGGGTGCATTGGGATCCACGAATTGAAGATCAACTTCATTATACCAATTCCAAAATCTGCTTAGCTTAAGCTTGTACTGAACACTTCCTTTTACATAATTTAATGCCTTATCGTAAACCAATGGAACATAACCAGAGCCAAAATATTGGAATTGTTGAATTAATTTATAATTGGCAGATAGCAGGATGCCTTTTTGGGGGCTACCCCACAAACCACCTACTTCTATAATATTTTCTTTATCTATTCCATTAATGGATACGATAGGAAATGCAGAAAATCCAATTCTATTCATAGAAGGGGTTCGGTTGCTATTTTGCATCCATAATTGTAATTTATCTCCTTCTTTGTTTACTATAGAGCTAATGGAAAATTGCGCATCATAGTCGCCAGCATGATAACCATTCAAAAATAACTGCCCCGAAGCAGACAAGTCCCAACGTTGATTCTTGGTCTTGTTTTTATACACAGCAAGTCCATAAATATCATGATCATTCCAAGATCGAATCGCATTGTTAAAATTCATCTGCAAATAACCAGCGCCAAGCTGCAAGTACTGATTTGGATTGGTTTTTTCTGGATAGGAGATTAAACTAAACTCATTGGTTAATCTTTTCCAGTTATCATTAAACCTGACCTGATCTGATGCTGGTATTGCATAACTAAAATATTGATCATATTTTAAAGCATCAGGATTCGCATCTGAAAATTGAAATAAATTAGTTTGATATTTAATTTCATTCTGGAATCTAAGTCTAGGATAGAAAAAATAAGTGATGGTCGTGTCTTTTACAACTGAATCTTTTTGACCAAAATCATAAGTTTGTTTCCAAACAAAGCTGTTTTCTTTATAAGTAGTACCTGTAGCAATATTCGTATTAAATGGATTTCTAAATGACACGCCACTGACGCCCATTCTTGTTTCTAGTTCGTAGGGGTTATTCAACGAAAGGCTGTCTAATAATGCACTATTAACTAACCCTCCATTTTCTGATGAAGCAGACTTATTAAACAACATAACCCAGTAGGATGCATAACGCTTTCGCTTAGATTGATAATTTGCAGTGATGCGCATATTATTCAAATTCGCATGCTGATTTTTTAAATTACCTGGCGCATTACTAAATCGATACGCAAAAGAGTAGTTGAACTGTTTTGTTTTATTTTGGGTATGTACAATTTCCATCAATTGCTCCCCCTTGCCTCCTAATAAGTAACCTAATTCTGTGTATGGTTTAGTTGTTTGATAAAAGGGAGTTTGTTCTAAAGTAAAGTTGTATGCTTCATAAGCCTTAAATCCTGCGTCCCACCCACCTCTCTGCAAAGGAGAATATAAATAAGACTTAGTTGCATTACCAAGATTTCCTAAGTGGTAATTGGTATAAGGTAAAATGAATTTCGAATAAAAATCATGAATACTTGTGTCCATTGTCTTAATCAACAAACTATTGTATAGCCTATAATTAATGGTGATAGAGTCCTCCGACTTGTCTCTTTTCTGCAATGAGTCTGTACCTCCCCCTCTATTGAACGAATTAAAACGCATATTTTGCGCAGTCAATTCTGTTGTATAAAGACAGCTGATCAATAAAAATACAGCAACTATTCGTTTACATCTCATTTTCATACTTGAAAGTACACTGTTCACACAATGTATAGTTTACTCAGCTATCTCTTTTACCAATTCACTAAATATTAAAGTCAACAAAGGTTCTGCAGCGTTGGCAGCAGCTAAAACCTCCTCATGCGTGATTACATTGTTATCTTCCCTTATGCCTAAATCTGTCACAACACTCATCGCAAACACTTTCATGCCGCAATGCACAGCAGCAATATTTTCTTGGACAGTACTCATACCCACCACATCACCACCAGCAATTTTTATCAACTGATATTCTGCTCTGGTTTCAAACGTAGGACCCGTAACGCCTACATAGATCCCCTCGTGTACTTTGATTTTATTTTCTGCAGCAATTTGTTTTGCTTTTTCTATAAAAGTATTCGCGTAAGGTTCACTCATGTCTGGGAAGCGTGTACCCAATTCAGGTTCGTTTTTGCCCAACAAAGGATTGATGGTAAAGAAACTTATATGGTCTTTAATAATCATTAAATCCCCCACTTGATAGTCTTTATTAACGCCTCCTGCTGCATTTGAAAGAAGCAAATTTTGAACGCCTAATAATTTCAAAACGCGTATAGGAAATACAACCTGTTCTGCAGTATAGCCTTCATAAAAATGAAAACGACCTTCCATTACCCAAACCTTCTTACCATGTAGGGTACCTAAAATCAATCTTCCCTTATGTCCTTCTACCGTACTTACTGGGAAATTTGGAATTTCTCCATAAGGAATACTAAACTCAGGAGCTATGACACTTGATAAATTACCTAGTCCACTTCCTAAAATAATTGCAGTATTAGCAGACGTATTGATTTTTGACTGAATAAAACGAGCAGTTTCTTGTAACTGTTGCATTAATGGAGACATAATTTGGCCTTTATTGAGCCACAAATATAACAACAGTAAGGGACTCTAAGCCTTAAATGACTTAGTTTCTCCCTTTAAAACTGTATAAGCAATGATTGCACTTATAAGCATAAATATTGCCCCTAATAAAAAGGATGCCCCAGGGAAATAAATGGGGTTAGACGGTTTTGTGAAATAGGCAAACAAACTTGTCATGATAAGTGGCCCAGCAATGGAGGTAACACTCATTATACTAGTCAATGAACCCTGCAATTCTCCTTGTTCATTTTTAGGTACATGTACTGAAATTAATGCTTGTAAGGCAGGACCAGAAATTCCACCTAAGCAATAAGGAATTAAAAAAACAAACATCATCCAAGAACTGGTTGCAAATGCAAATAAAAATAAGCCAATTGCGTATAAGCCAATTCCAATGTATACAGATTTTTCATTGCCAATTTTAGGATTGATATACCTAATTAAAACGCCTTGCACTAACCCAACCAATAAACCAACCATTCCCAAGGATAAGCCTATCATTTTAGGCGTCCATTTAAATTTTTCCATATTAGCGAAACTCCAATTGCTCTGAACAGCATGTGAAGCAAGGTAAATAAAGATCAAAGAAAATATCAAGCCAGAAACTGCAGGATATTTTTTTAAATGTACTAAAGCACCTAATGGGTTGGCTCTTTTCCAATCAAATGACCTTCTATTTTCTACAGGTAATGATTCTGGTAAAACAAAGTATCCATAAATTACATTAAGTAAAGCAAGCGATGCAGCAACAATAAAAGGCAGTCTTGGTCCAATCTCTCCCAAAAAACCACCGAGCATTGGGCCAATAATGAACCCAATACCAAAAGCAGCACCTATCATACCAAAGTTCTGCGCCCTGTTTGAATCATCACTAATGTCGGCCATATAAGCAGACGCCGTCGTTATACTTGCACCTGTAATGCCTGAAATAGTTCTTCCTACAAACAACCAAAAAATAGATGGAGCAAATGCTAAGAACAAATAGTCCAAACCAAAACCTAATAAAGAAATTAAAAGTACAGGCCTTCTGCCATATTTATCACTTAAACTCCCAATTAATGGAGCGAATAAAAATTGCATGCTAGCATATAAAAAAGTCATCCAGCCGCCATACAAAGCAGCCTTACTCAAGTCTTGTGTATGCAATAAGCCCTCAATTAACTGAGGAATAACAGGTATAATAATTCCAAGTCCCACGATATCAATCACTAAAGTGAGAAATATAAATCCAACTGCTGCTTTTTTAGTATTTGCCATAAAATAATTTGACGGATAGACTTCACCCGTCTACCCGTCAAATATACAAGTCCCTGTCAAGACTTCAAAACCATTTCATTAGAATGACACAATCGCATCCATAATTAAGCTTCATTCCTAAAAACCACCACCCCGTCAAATATATCTATTAACACCTTCTTGGATTTGTCAATAGCACCACTTAAAATTTGCTTACTTAATTCATTGACTACTAACTTTTGAATCAATCTTTTTAGTGGTCTTGCGCCAAATTGCATATCAAATCCTTGTTCAGACAAATATTCCACTAAGTAATCCGTAAATACAATTTGCATCCCATTTTCGGCTACTAAAGACTTTAATTGGTTCAATTGTATTTGAACTATTGCAGACATCTGCTTTCTTAACAAAGGAGAGAACATGATAATGTCGTCCACTCTATTTAAGAATTCTGGCCTGATAGTTTGCTTAAGCAAACTCATGACTTCTGTTTTTGCCAACTCTGTTTTTTCGTCTAGATTCTTATCCGTCACATCTTCGAATGCATCTTGAATTAAATGACTGCCGATATTACTAGTCATGATAATGATCGTGTTTTTGAAATTCACCACCCTGCCTTTATTATCGGTCAACCTGCCATCATCCAATACTTGTAGCAATACATTCCACACATCTGGATGCGCTTTTTCAATCTCATCTAATAAAACAACACTGTAAGGTTTGCGACGAACTGACTCTGTCAACTGACCTCCTTCATCATAACCAACATATCCTGGAGGCGCACCCACTAACCTAGAAACGGTATGTTTTTCTTGGTATTCACTCATGTCTATGCGGGTCATCATGCTGTCATCGTCAAACAAATAGTTGGCCAAGGCTTTTGCCAGCTCGGTTTTACCCACACCCGTTGTTCCTAAGAAAATAAAAGAACCGATTGGCTTTTTAGGATCTTGCAATCCCGCCCTGCTTCTTCTAATTGCATCAGAAACAGCAGTAATTGCTTCTTCTTGTCCTACTACGCGTTCATGCAAAGCAGCTTCCAAATGCAATAACTTCTCTCGTTCTGATTGCATCATCTTGTGTACTGGAATGCCCGTTGCTTTAGCAATATTTTCGGCAATATCATCCGCATCCACTTCTTCCTTCATTAAACGTTTACCTTCCTCTCCAAGCCCTATCAACTGATTGGTTACATCTAATAAAAGCGTCTCTTGCTCTTTTAATTTACCATATCTAATCTCAGCTACTTTCCCATAATCTCCATTTCTTTCCGCTACTTCTGCAGCTTGCTTTAATTGTTCCATTTGAGCTTTCGCATCCTGTACTTTGTCAACTAATTCTTTTTCAACTTTCCATTTTGCAGTCAACGTGTCTTTTTGTACAATTAAGTTGCTGATCTCTATATTCAACTGCTTTAATTGATCAGGGTTATCCTCTCGCTTAATAGCTTCTCTCTCTATTTCTAACTGGCGAATTTGGCGTTGCAAAGTATCCAGGTCCTCTGGCATAGAATTCATCTCTAATCTCAATTTTGCAGCACTCTCATCGATCAAATCTATCGCCTTGTCAGGTAAAAAACGATCTGTAATATACCTTGAAGAAAGTTCAACAGCAGCAATAATCGCCTCGTCTTTAATACGTACATGGTGATGCGTCTCGTACCTTTCTTTTAAACCTCTCAAAATAGAAATAGCATCTTCCTTACTTGGCTCATCAATCATTACTTTTTGAAACCTTCTTTCAAGCGCCTTGTCTTTTTCGAAAAACTTTTGATACTCATTTAAAGTAGTCGCACCAATCGCCCTCAACTCGCCTCTTGCTAAAGCAGGTTTTAAAATATTAGCAGCATCCATTGCTCCCTCACCTCCTCCAGCACCTACTAAAGTGTGGATTTCGTCAATAAATAAAATAATTTCTCCGTCGCTATCACCCACTTCTTTTACCACGCCTTTTAATCGCTCCTCAAATTCACCTTTATACTTAGCACCTGCAATCAATAATCCCATATCAAGTGCATAGATGATTTTAGATTTTAAATTTTCAGGTACATCTCCATTGACAATACGCATGGCTAATCCTTCGGCAATAGCGGTCTTACCCACACCAGGCTCACCTACTAAAATGGGATTGTTCTTACTCCTTCTTGTTAGAATATGCAAGGTTCTCCTAATCTCATCATCTCGACCAATGACAGGATCTAGTTTCCCTTTGCTCGCCATCTCATTTAAATTTTTAGCATATTTTGCTAAAGCTTGAAATTGAGTTTCTTGCGTAGCAGATTTTACAGTCTCCCCTTTTCTTAATTCAGTGATAGCAGACTTTAAACCTTTTTCCGTCAAGCCTGCATCTTTTAAAATTTTCGCTACCGCATCATTGACTTGAAGTATGCCTACAATCAAATGTTCAACAGTAACAAAATCATCCCCAAAATCCTTGAGTGAAGCAGTTGCTTTCAGCAAAACAGCATTTAGATCTCTGCTTAAAGAGGAGGCAGGTTCCCCTGTCTGTTGTTTAGGCAACTTAGTTAATAATTCATCTAGTTTTTGCATCACCCAATTAGGTTGCACATCATTTTTTTTCAATAAAAATTCTGTCGAACTATCCTTATCACCAAGAATAGCCTTCAACAAATGAGCTACTTCAATATTGGCATGTTGGTTATTGTAAGCCAACTGTTGTGCACTTTGAATTACTTCTTGAGCCTTGATGGTATATTGATTTAAATTCATGGTACTAGTTTTAGTATTTATAATATACCAACAAATAGAACGCCACCTCGTTATTTCAGCAATTATGTCTTAATTCAAGATATAAAAAGGCAATAAAGTCAGGCATTCGTTGAATTTTCTGCTAATTTTACATACAATTACAAACTGCATGAAAACGGCACACAGAAGAAATCCACTACTTCCAAAATACGAACACAAGAGTGAGCCACTAGCTACATCATCTGTCTATCTTAAAAGAATCTTGATCAATCTAGCATGGACCACTGCAGTCCTTTTCGTTTCTTTAACTATTGGAGTTGTTGGTTATAAATTTTTAGGGCCAATGAGTTGGATAGATGCCTTACACAATGCTTCTATGATTCTAAGTGGCATGGGGCCTGTAGTTACGATTCAAACCAATGCTGGAAAATTGTTTTCCTCTTTTTATGCTTTATTTAGTGGCGTCGTTTTTATCACCAATATTGGTATTTTAATTGCACCGGTAGCACATCGTTTTTTTCATAAAATGAATTTAGAAGATTGAACCAGTTTGCCCACACTCAATTGATTAAATCCTTAGCTCAAAAACACGGATTTGATTTTTGCGGTATTGCACAAGCTAAGGAATTGACAGAAGATGCCTTTAGGTTAGAGCAATGGCTTGCTAAAGGATTTCATGGAGAGATGCAATACATGGAAAAACATTTTGACCTAAGAATTAATCCGCAAAAATTAGTGCCTGGTGCAAAATCTGTCATTACCTTTTTGAAAAATTATTATCCTGACCAAAATCAGGCAGACGGCTTGCCCAAGATTGCGAAATATGCCTACGGGCAGGATTACCATGATGTGATTAAACTTTCATTGAATCAAATGCTTGACGAGCTAAGACAAAAAATTGGCCCAATAGAAGGAAGGGGCTTTGTAGACTCTGCACCCGTTCTTGAACGCTCGTGGGCCTGGTTATCCGGAGCAGGGTGGATTGGCAAAAATGGAAATTTGATACAGCCTAAAAAAGGTTCCTTCTTTTTCATTGCTAGTTTAATAGTAGACTTAACATTGGAATACGACGAACCAATTAGTAAAGATTATTGTGGGACCTGCACAAAATGTATCGACGCTTGCCCTACCCAAGCCATTTTGCCAAATAAAACGATTGAAGCAAATCATTGCATCAGTTATTACACAATTGAATTAAAAAAACAAACAATAGACACCCCAGCAGACAGGTCTTATCAAGACTGGGCATTTGGTTGCGATATCTGCCAAGACGTTTGCCCTTGGAACCGATTTAGTCATCCTCATCATGAATCAAAATTTAAGCCAATTGAAGGCTTATTATCAATGTCCGCTGATGAATGGTTGGTCATGGAAGAAACTAGTTTTAAAGCAAGATTCAAACAGTCCCCATTGTTAAGGTCAAAACTGAAAGGCATTAAAAGAAATATGCAATACTTAAAGAATCAAGAGCGCAATATCTAACACAATTTAGACGCATTTATTAATCCCTCTAAACCATTTTCTATCGTTTACTCATTGGACAAAATACAAGCTGTTAAATGCTGTAACTCCTCTTCCATTTTTGCTCCCAACACTTTTTCATTTAAAAGGGTTTGAAATTTTTCCCAAGGATACCATTTTACATGTTGTTCAAAAGACCAGTGTATCACGAAAGTACCTTCTTTTAATGGAAGCCATTCTATTTGAACCTTATATGGAGCTTGGCCAGTGGCTACCCAATTTAAAAGCAAAACACTGTCGGTATTGGCTACGACTTCTATGGTTTGTGTGCCCACTTTAACCAGTTTTCCATCAATCACTACAGCTTGGTCTTTCCAGTCGCTCATCCAAGACTTCCATTGTTCAAGATCCCTCACGCAATGTTGAATCTGTTTAGAACTTGCGTTCACTTCCACTGCTCTAGACGTGATAACACGTGATGGAAATAATGCAGATATAGCAGTGATCAATAAACCAATTACAAAAATACTGATCATTGCAAAACGAATTAGTTTCATATTATTCCCATTTAAATAATTTGAAAGCTGCAGCATACACTACCACTATCCACAATAATATAATAGCAATTTCATTGCCTACAGAAAATAGATTTGCCCCTTCGAAAGCAATGTCACGCATGGCATTATTGAAATGAGTTAAAGGCAGTATATTACAAAATGGCTGAAGCCACTTTGGAAAAGAATCCACTGAAAAAAATGTACCAGCTAACAAAAATTGAGGCAAAGTGATAAGGTTTGCAAACGGGGGTATGGTGCTCTCATTTTTAGCCACCCCGCTAACAATAAAGCCAAACCCCATAAATAAAACCAATGCAATAAAACTAAGTGCCATGATATTAAAAAAAGTATACCAACCATGCACTAGCGTGAATTTAAAAACAAAATGACCAATACCTATTATAATGATCGCAGTCATTAATTGAAAAACAACTCTACTCAAAGCTTCTCCTAAAATGATATACAACCTTCTAATTGGAGTTGCGTAGAATCTTTTTAATACCAACTGTTGTCTTAAATTAAAAAACAAGAACGCTACACCAAAGACGCCAGAACTTAATAATGAAAAACCCAATTGTCCTGGAAGTATAAAATCAATCGTCCTATAAGTTCTACCTGGTACTTCAATCACCTCATTTTTGACTACTGCAATAGTAGGCGCATCTTTGTAGGCGGTTGCATTAATATTAGCAATGACTGCATTCAAAATAGATTTAATCAGCTGGATATTTTGCGGGTTAGCGGCCGCAGAACTTGTTAATTGAATTTGATAAGGCTGGTTCGGATTGCGCGTAGGCTGAATGTCAATCAAGGCTGTAATTCTGCCCTTTGCTAACTCGGATTGGACAAAATCTGGCGTTGCTTGTACAAACTTTAAACCCGCCAAAGCTTTTATTTTTTGGTATAAAATATTCGTTGTGTCCGACTGAGGTGCTAAAGCAACTTTGACATTGATATTCCCTCCGCTACTTAAAAAGCCGAATACTAAAATGAATATTAACGGAAAAGCAATACTGAAAATAACGGCAGATGGGCTTCTAAGGATAGAACGCAAGCTTCCTTTCGAAATAGCCAGCATGGCTTTTATTTGACTATATGGACGCATTTATCTAAGGCTGTTTAACAACAAAGATAGGCATTCGAGTTTGAGGGACTCCAATCATTTGTTGAACAGTTTTGATATTTTTTAAAACCTGCCATTGATTTGCACCTATTTCTGATTCAATAGATTTCACTTTTACGTAATCCTTATAATCTTCAATAAAGTCTTCAATAAAAGATTTTGACTCAGGATACTGCTTGATACTGTACCCTTTCACTTTCGCCATTTTAGCCGCTGACCCAATTGCATCATTTAAAGTGCCAATTCTATCTACAAGGCCAGCCCCAACAGCATCTGATCCCAACCAAACTCTTCCTTGAGCTATCGAATCTACATATTCCATCGACTTGTTTCTTCCTTTTGCAACTCTAGCTTTAAAAGTATGGTAAACACTGTCCACACCAGCTTGAATAAACTTTTGCTCCATACTATTTAATGGCCTTGTCGCGGTTGGGCCATCTGCATAAGTGGCTGTTTTTACACCATCAAAAGTAATGCCTATTTTATTTTTCATTAATCCTGAAATATTGGGCAGCAACGTAAATACACCAATAGATCCAGTGATGGTGTTTGCATCTGCATAAATAGAATCCGCACCAGATGCAATATAATAGCCGCCAGAAGCAGCCACATCTCCCATGCTAACTATAACAGGTATGTTATTTTTTATCAAGGCAATTTCTCTCCAAATAATATCACTCGCTAAAGCGCTGCCACCTGGTGAATTTACCCTCAGTACCAGTGCGTCGATCGTTTTATCTGCTCTAATACTCTGGAGCATCATTCTAAAGTCATCACTAGCAATAGCATCTTTTGCACCCTTACCCATTACAATCTCTCCATCCGCATATACCACTGCAATTTTACCTGCACCTGTACCTCTGAGCGCCACTGCTTTGGTGTATTCTTTTATTGTAACAAACGGAATATCTTTTTCAACCACTCCTTTTAGTTTTTTAGCAATCGCCTTTTTAAGTTGATCATCATAGAACAATCCATCAACTAAATTATTAGATAAGGCATCTTGTGCTGACTGAATACTTCCATTATTTGCCAACTCTTTTAATTTTTCAGGAGCGATGTTTCTTGCACTAGCAACTGTGGTAATAAAATGATCGTATAAACCATTTAGCCAGATTCCAGTTTGTAATTTGTTCGCATCTGACATTTTTGTATACCTAAAAGGCTCTGTAGCACTTTTGAACTTCCCTGCATAAAAGACCTGCATTTCTACCTCTAGCTTATCCAACATTCCTTTTAAGAATAAGGTCTCTATTGAAAACCCGTTGAATTCGAGACCTCCCTGCGGATGGGTGTAAATAGCGTCAGCTACATTAGCTACCCAATAAGCTTTCTGTGAAATAGTTTCTCCATAGGCAAAAATAAATTTGTTGCTTTTTTTGAAATCAGTTAACGCCTTTCTTATTTCTTCAGACGCAGCATAACCGTTTGGGTTTTGTTGACACTTGATGTAAATTCCTTTGATACTAGAATCTTTTTTTGCATGTTGAATTAAGCCAATCAATTTGGACAAACTTGGCAATTTCCCTTTACCCGGATTCATTAGTTCCGTAAATGGATCAGCTATTTCTCTTTCTGTATAACTATCTCCTAAATCAATGACCAATACTGCATTTGTTGGAATTGCTTTTGGCTCTTCACTAGAAAAACCTGCAGCTACGCCAATCAATAATAAAACTCCTATGATTGAAAAAATAAATAAAGCAAGTAATGCTGCTAAGAATGACTTAAAAAAACTTTTCATATAAGGTATTGAAAGTGTGCGAAAAAATAGTAACCAAAATAAAGGATACAGTGTAAAATTATGCATATTTGTGCTCATTTTCAGCATACTTCTATGAACCATGTATACCTATTGATAGGCGGCAATATTGGCGACAGACTGGCCAATTTAGAAAATGCTCGAAATAGTATCGCAGCAATCTGTGGACCCATACTACAAGCTTCTTCCATTTTTGAAACAGAAGCATGGGGATTAAAAGACCAGCCTGCTTTTTATAATCAAGCCTTAAGCATTGATACCGAATTAAGCCCAAGGGCACTATTAGATGCGCTTTTGGAAATAGAAATATCGATGGGCAGGCAACGTTTGGTGCCGCTTGGTCCAAGAAATATAGATTTGGATATTATCTATTACAATCAATCCATTGTTCAAGAGCCAGGATTGATTATTCCACACCCAAGGCTCGCAGAACGTAATTTCGTATTAGCCCCATTAGTCGAGATTGCAGCTGATTTTGAACATCCCCAACTTAAAAAAACAAATGCTGCACTTTATGAAGCATCCACAGACGCCTCTATTGTGTATAAAAAAACAACTAAATAAAGCGACCAAAACTTATCTTTGGCCGCAAGTATTAGAAGCATTATGAAGCATCATTTTATAGCAATTGAGGGGAATATTGGTGCTGGAAAGACAACACTATCACATTTACTCGCACAACATTTTAATGCAAAACTAGTTTTGGAGGAATTTGCAGAAAATCCATTTTTAACCAAATTCTACGAAAATCCTAAACAATACGCCTTCCCATTAGAATTGTTCTTTTTAGCAGAACGATTTAAGCAACAACAAGAAATGGTCAAGTCGAATGATCTTTTTCAAAATGTTGTTGTGTCTGATTATATTTTTACAAAATGCCTGCTTTTTGCAAAAGTGAACCTGCCAGAGGAAGAGTTTAGGTTGTATCAAAAAATGTTCGATGTATTTGTGCAGCAACTCACCCCGCCAGATATATTAATCTACTTGCACGCTCCAGTCAATAGATTACAAGGCAATATCAAAAAAAGAAACCGAAAATTTGAACAAAGTATTCCAGACGAATATTTATTTAAAATCCAAGAAACTTATACTAGCTATATAAAACAGCATAATATCAAAACTATTTTTGTTGACGCAAGTAATGCGGACTTCTTGTATAATGAAAAACATTTCCAAGTAATCATAGACGCATTAGGCAAAGACTTGGAAGATGGGCAACACTATTTTACCTTACCTTAAAAAGCGAATGCTTTATTTGTTATATGGAAAGCAACCCACTACAATCTACCAAAGACCCATTAGCTGCATTAAAAATTAAAGAGTTTAAGCACTTAATGATTGGGCGATTTTTATTTATTATGGGGTTGAGGATGATGGGCACTTTAGTAGGATGGTGGATTTATGAATTGACGAATGAGCCATTTGCTATTGGGCTCATTGGGTTAGCAGAGGTAATACCCGCAGTATCATTGGCTTTGTACGCAGGTCATGTTATTGACAAAAGTGAGAAGAGAAAAATCATTTTACGAGGTGTGTCACTTTATTTTATTTGCGCCATTAGTTTATTGCTATTGTCCTCCGAATTTGGAACCGCCCGTTTAGGAAACCTGCAAATAGCAATAGGTATCTATTTTGTCATATTTTGCACAGGTATCATTCGCTCTTTCACTGGCCCTGGCTTTGGCACGCTAGTGGGAGAAATCGTACCTAAACATTTATTGCAAAATGCCACCACTTGGAGTCAAGGTATGTGGCTAGCTGCTTCTGTAATTGGCCATGCAAGTGTTGGATTTATGATCGCAGGATTCGGCATTCATTATTCCCTCTTTTTTGTGTCGTTGCTTGTGGGTATTGGTTATTATTTCATTTCAAAAATTACCCCCAAACATCCTCACCCATCCACGGGAGACCAAAAGACATTAGAGAGTGTTAAGGAAGGACTTCGTTTTGTCTTTAATAGCAAAGAAGTTTTAGGTGCTTTGTCGCTAGATTTATTTGCTGTACTTTTTGGTGGTGCCGTTGCGATGGTACCTGTATTTGCAAGAGATATATTAAAAGTAGGCCCGATAGGATTTGGATGGCTCAATGCAGCCACTGATATTGGTGCAATTATTATTATTGTTTTAATCACTTTATTCCCTGTTGAAAGAAAACAAGGGAAAAAGCTACTCATCGCTGTCGCCGGATTTGGTGTTTGTATTATTGTTTTTGCACTTTCTAAAGTATTTTGGATTTCGTTTGCAGCACTTTTATTGAGTGGAATCTTAGACGGATTTAGCATGATCGTAAGAGGAACGATCGTTCAACTTAAAACACCGAGTCATATGCGTGGCAGGGTCATGTCCGTGAACTCCATGTTTATTAATAGCAGTAATGAATTAGGTCAATTCGAAAGCGGTATTGCAGCAAAAGCATTAGGAGTGATTCCTTCTGTGGTATTTGGAGGCACGATGACAATCCTTGTTGTGATTACAACTTGGTTTAAAGCGCCTAAGTTAAAGGATATGGAGTATTAGTTATTTTGCAATTAAAGCATTCATGACATCGTGTACTGCAGGACAAAATTCTGCATTTTTCATTGTGATTGCCATTCTTTTAAAAAATACGTCTTCGTCTGTATACGGGAACCTTTGACAATCAGTAGGTCGATGGTCATAAATACTACAAGCGTTGTCCGAACCTAAAAAAGGACAAGGTCTGGTTTTAGCCACATAGTCGCCTTCCTCATCCATGCTTACATATTGGTCAATAAAGGCTGTTTCCTTCATGCCCAAATACTTACTGATTCGTTTTATATCAGGCATTTTAAATCGCGGCGAGTAATTTTTACAGCATCTCGCACAGTCTAAACAATCTATTTTCTCAAAGGCTGCTTCATGAAGCGCTGGCAATTGCTTTAAAATAACACGCTTGTCCACTCTTTTAAGAAAATTTTGGAATTTCTTAAGCTGCTCAGGAGCGGGCTTTTCATATAAGTGTTCAGTGTTCGGTTGCATAATAGGCTGTAAAAGTAAACTATTTGGCACTCATTCACAAGCTTTCCCCAATCGCCAACTCAATAAAGCAAAGAACATGTTTAAAGGCCACGAATGACGTATATTTGTGGCAATTTTTAACCTTTTTAATTCCGTCGGAAATGAATCAAAGTGGCGCAGAATTTATCCAAAGACATATTGGTCCAAATGCAGCAGATACTGCAAAAATGTTACACACGATTGGCGTAGATAGTTTAGCAACTTTAGTTGATAAAACGATTCCTGCAAATATTCGTTTAAAAAAGCCAATGGATATTCCGGAAGGATTATCGGAATTTGAAATGTTACAATCATTGAAAGCAATTGGTGAAAAAAATATTGTTGCTAAAAATTTTATTGGCCAAGGATACTATGGTACAATAACACCATCTGTGATCCTTAGAAATATATTTGAAAACCCAGGTTGGTATACCCAATACACTCCTTATCAGGCAGAAATTGCACAAGGACGTTTAGAAAGTTTATTGAATTTCCAAACCATGATCACAGATTTAACTGGAATGGATATTGCAAATGCTTCTTTATTAGACGAAGCAACTGCAGCAGCAGAAGCCATGGCCATGATCTTTAATCATGTGAATAAATCTGAGATTGCTACACAACCAAAGCTTTTTGTTGACGACGCAATTTTTGCACAAACAAAAAGTGTACTCCAAACAAGGGCTACCCCAATTGGTATTGAGCTAGTGAACGGCGATTTTAAAACAACCCAATTAGATGCCCAATTTTTTGGTGCCATCTTACAATATCCAAACGCCAATGGTGCAATTGAAGACTATAGCAGTTTTATTGACCAGGTGCACCAATTAGGTGGTATGGTTATTTTAGTTGCTGACTTACTTTCTCTAACTGTTTTAAAAAGCCCAGGTGAATTAAATGCAGATGTAGCAGTTGGTAATACACAAAGATTTGGTGTTCCAATGGGATTCGGAGGACCGCATGCTGCTTACTTTGCTACAAGAGATGCTTTCAAAAGAGGTATGCCTGGTAGATTGATAGGTGTGAGCATTGATGCACAAGGAAATCGTGCCTTACGCATGGCGCTTCAAACTAGAGAACAACATATCAAAAGAGAAAAAGCAACTTCTAATATTTGTACAGCACAGGCATTATTGGCAAACATGGCTGTGATGTATGCTGTATACCATGGACCTGATGGACTTAAAGCAATTGCTTCTAGAGTGCATACGCTAGCTCAAGGACTTGCACAACAATTAGAAAGCTTAGGTATAGAACAAGTAAATGATTATTATTTTGACACGCTCCATATAAAGGGTTTTGATGCATCCAAGTTATTTGAACTAGCATCAGCTAAAGCGATCAACTTTAATTATTTCACAAATGGAACTGTGTCTATAAGTATAGACGAGACAACCTCTATTCAAGACGTTCAGTCTATTGTTCACCTATTCGAAACATTAACAGGTAAAAAAGCGAATGCTTTAAATGCAAGTATTAAAAATGTTGCTATCCCTGCACAATTAATTAGAAGCTCTAGTTATTTAACACACCCTGTATTTAACACACATCATAGCGAGACCCAAATGATGCGTTATATCAAGCAGCTTGAGAATAAAGATTTATCGCTTAATACAAGTATGATCAGTCTTGGAAGTTGTACCATGAAATTGAACGCAGCAACTGAAATGATCCCTGTAAGCTGGCCATGTTTTGGTGGATTACATCCTTTCGCACCAGCAACACAAACCTTAGGCTACCAAGAAATCGCAAAAGAATTGAGCGCTTATTTGTGTCAAACTACTGGCTTTACAGCTTGTAGTTTACAACCGAATAGTGGCGCACAAGGAGAATATGCTGGACTATTGACCATCCGTTCTTATCACGCTGCAAGAAAAGAAGCACACAGAAATATTGTTTTAATTCCAATTAGTGCACACGGAACCAATCCTGCAAGTGCAGTAATGGCAGGATTCAAAGTGGTAGTGGTGGCTTGCGATGAAGCTGGAAATATTGATGTTGCAGACCTAACTGCAAAAGCCATACAATATAAAGATAATCTAGGTGCGTTAATGGTAACCTATCCATCTACACACGGAGTATTTGAAGAAACCATCATTGATATTTGTAATACCATACATCAATATGGTGGCATGGTGTATATGGATGGGGCAAATATGAATGCACAAGTTGGTTTAACGAGCCCAGGCAATATTGGAGCAGATGTATGTCATTTGAATCTTCATAAAACCTTCGCTATTCCTCACGGTGGAGGTGGGCCAGGAGTAGGTCCAATTTGCGTAAACGATAAATTGGCTCCCTATTTACCTGGACATTATTTAAACGGTGACGCAACCAATGCGGTAAGCGGTGCGCCATTAGGCTCTGCAAGCATTCTATTGATAAGCTACGCTTATATCAAAATGCTTGGTGCAAAAGGATTAGAATTGGCAACAACCTATGCTATATTAAATGCGAATTACATGAAAGCTAGATTAGAAAAAGCTTATTCAATTTTATATACTGCAAAAAATGGTTCATGTGCCCACGAATTTATTGTTGATTTAAGACCTTTTAAGGCTACTGCTGGAATTGAAGCAGAAGATGTAGCAAAACGTTTAATAGACTATTGCTTCCATGCGCCGACAATGAGCTTCCCTGTTCCAGGCACGATAATGATTGAGCCTACTGAAAGTGAGGACATGGCTGAACTAGACCGCTTCTGTGATGCATTATTAGCTATTCATGCAGAAATTAAGGCCATTGAAGAAGGAAAATTTGACAAAATAGATAATCCATTAAAAAATGCACCACATACACAACATGTAATTTGTGCTAATGAATGGTCTCACGCCTATTCTAGACAAGAAGCAGCGTTCCCATTACCTTATGTAGCATTGAATAAATTTTGGCCAACAGTAGCAAGAGTAAACAACACACACGGAGATCGAAATTTAGTTTGCACTTGTGAGCCAGTTTCGTCTTATGCATAAATTTGCAACTTAACTTAGCTAAAAGAGGCGCATCCAACTGGAGCGCCTCTTTTTTTATCACTATGGGGGGAACAACTGTTTTAAGCATCCATCCTAGTCACTACGCTTCTACTTGTTGAAATTGGCGGATTGCCATTTAACATAAACTCATATAAGCCGATGATTTTTTCTTTATCCCTTAAAGCTGTTTGTAATTTATCGAAATCGTTCTCTAGCATTTTCAACCTCTTATTCTCAATAATATATTTATGCGTATAATCTTCAACTACATTACTACATGATTCATCATCTTCATTTTGTTCTTCTTTGACCATTTGACCCTCTCCAGTCAATACCCATAAAATATCCAAATCTGGATAAGCTACATAAATCTTAATTAAGATATCCGAGCCAACCGACCCGGCATGTTTTAATTGTTTTGAAAAATAACCATTAGATAACTTAATCTTCTTCTCAAAAGCATGAGGAGAAATAGTTCTAAACTGAAGGTACATTGCGATTCTTTCAATAGGTTTCATGTTATTTCGATTTAGCGGTGAAGGAAAAACATAGAATTTGTTTCTATCTCTTTCTACAACTAAATTACCTATATGAATAAAACCATATGCAAAACTTAGGCCTCATTTTAAGGGCACTTAGGCCTCATTTTAAAAGAACATATGCTCAACTATTGTTTCTCACTCAACTCTAGCCATCTTAATTCGGCTAATTCTAAATCGGCTGTAATCGATGCTAGCTTTGCACTAAGCGCAGTTATTTCTGTGTAATCTCCCTTGCAATTATTCAACTCGTTTGTAAGCGCAGTCTTTTTAACTTCCATTTCGGGCATAGACTTATTCAGTTGCTCTAGTTCAAGTTTTTCTTTATACGACATCTTTTCGGCTGGCTTCTTTTGTGTTTCTACTGGGGCTAAAGTAGGGCTTGTTTTGTCAGCACTAATAGAAGTCTGTACTTGTTTAACATCATGCTCTACCTGAGTAGTAATATCTGAGCTTAGAGATGCATAATTCTGTTTACTTTTCTCAAGGATTCTGAACTGTGTATAATTACCTGGATAATCTCGGATCACCCCTTGTCCTTCGAAAATAAATAAATGGTCTACTAATTTGTCCATAAAATAACGATCATGTGACACCAGTAAAACACATCCTGCAAAGTCTAACAAAAACTGTTCAAGCACCGCTAAGGTTGGCAAGTCTAAGTCATTGGTTGGCTCATCCAGAATTAAAAAATTAGGATTCTTAAATAAGATAGTTAACAATTGTAATCGCTTTTTCTCTCCGCCACTTAACGCACTCAAATAAGTGTATTGTTTATCTGGAGTAAATAAGAATAATTCTAAAAATTGCGCAGCACTTAATGAGCCTCCGTTTGACAATGGAAATTGTTCTGCGAATGTTTTCAAGTACTCAATCACGCGCATATCCTTTTTATAAGTCAATCCCTCTTGTGAGAAATGGCCAAAAACGATCGTTTCTCCCACGTTCACCTTACCACTATCAGGCGCTGTTAACCCTTGCAAAATTTGAAGAAAAGTGGACTTACCTACCCCATTTTTACCTACAATACCAATTCGTTCTCCTTTACTAAAAGTATAGTCAAACCCTTTTAGTACAACTAGGTCACCATAAGACTTGTATATTTTTTTAGCTTCAATGATTTTACCTCCTAAACGGGTCATCTTCATGTCTAACTGAAGATTCGTGTCTTCTATTTTTTGTTTCGCCCTTGCTTCAACTTCATAAAAATTATCTTGACGACTCTTGCTTTTTGTTGTTCTCGCCTTTGGTTGCTTTCGCATCCATTCTAGTTCTTTTCTAAAAGTATTTTTAGCCTTGTCGATACTTGCTAATTCAGATTCAATTCTGGCAGCCTTTTTTTCTAGATAATTCTCGTAATCTCCCTTGTAACTGTATAAGTTTTCACGCTCTAATTCCCATATCTCATCTGTTACCGCCTCTAAGAAATAGCGATCATGGGATACAAGTAATAAGGTTACTTTTTCTTGCATTAAATAATTCTCTAGCCATTCGATCATGTTTAAGTCTAGATGATTGGTTGGCTCATCCATTAATAACAACACATGTTTAGGCTCAAAGCCAATTTGAATTAATGTTTTAGCCAAAGACACGCGCTTACGTTGCCCTCCACTTAGTTTAGAGACCGGTTGTTCTAAATGATGGATATTTAATTGTGTTAGGATTGTCTTTACTTTGGACTCAAAATCCCAAGCATTATTTTCCTCCATTTCCATGATCGCATCGGTGATCAAATTTTCATCTTCGGTCTCCATGGCCATTTCGTAATTACTGATGGCCTTCATAATCGGATGTTCTTGATTGAACAAGTTTTGCGTAACGGAGGCAGTCTCGATAAATTGAGGATCTTGTTCAAAGAGGACCAAATGGACGTCTTTATGCACTTTAGCGGTTCCTGAATCTGGCACTTCCTTACCTGACAATATCCTTAAAAGGGTGCTTTTTCCTACCCCGTTTCTAGCAACGAGGGCAATTCTATCCCCCTCGTTGATATTAAAACTAATGCCTTTAAACAAGGGTGTAATACCATAACTCTTTGTCAAATTTTCTACAGATACATAATGCATGCCGCAAAGATACAAGCACTAAATTAAAATAGGGGAAAAAGCAACGAAGATTGTACTTTTGTATACGTTAATATTGTAATTGATGAAAAACTTTGAAGTGCCTTCAGGCTACAGAAGCCCCTTAATTTCGGCTATTAAACAAAAGCGAAAAGCGGCAGATAAGCTAAAAAAAGATTTTACCCCTACTGAATTAGATTTTGGCAAGGTTAAAATATACTTGGCTAGGCATTTTGGATTTTGCTATGGGGTGGAAAATGCGATTGATATTGCCTATAGAACAATTGAAGAAAATAAAGGCAAAAGGATTTTTTTGTTAAGTGAGATGATCCATAACCCTCAAGTAAATACAGATCTTACGAATAAAGGCGTTAAGTTTTTACAAGACACATTAGGCAATGAACTTATCCCATTAAGCGAATTAACCAATCAAGATATTGTCATCATTCCTGCATTCGGAACAACATTGGAATTAGAAGAAAAATTAAAAGCAAAAGGTATTGCCATTCAGGAATATGATACTACATGTCCTTTTGTAGAAAAAGTTTGGAACAGAAGTGAGCAAATTGCACAAAAAGGGTACTCTATTATTATTCATGGCAAACCCAAACACGAAGAAACTAGGGCTACTTTTTCTCACACATCTGCCCATACCCCTACTTTAATTGTTAACGATATCGAAGAGACAAAGGTGCTCGCTAGAATCATCAGTGGCGAACTACCGATTGATTATTTTTACGATTTTTTTATCAATCGTTATTCTGCCAATTTTGACCCATCAATACATTTAGATAAAATTGGCGTAGTCAATCAGACAACGCAGCTAGCCACAGATACGCAAGCTATTTCGGATTATTTAAAACAAGTGATTGTAACAAAATTTGGCGCAGAAAACATCGCAGCACATTTTGCTGATACTAGAGATACATTGTGTTACGCTACTAATGACAACCAGTCTGCTGTAATTGGATTATTGCAAACCGAAGCAGATTTGGCGATTGTAATGGGCGGAAAAAATAGCAGCAATAGTTCTCATCTAGTAGAACTTTGTGAACAAAAACTACCCACTTATTTTATAGACGACGCTAGTAAGATTATTGACGCTACGCAGATTGAAAAAACAAATTGGAAGAATAAACAGGCAGAGATTGTTCAAAACTTCTTGCCAGATATCTCTCCTATCCGCATATTAATGACAAGCGGAGCAAGCTGCCCAGACGCAGTAGTTGAGTCTGTTATTCAAAAAATAATTAGTTTTTACGGATTGGAAGCTGACTTAGAAAAAGTAAAAGCTAGCTGGATAGAAGAATAGCGCTTCCCCACTAAAGTGTTAATTTGCTTTAATCCTTTCTAATGCCCACTTCATAGCTTGTTCAAACTGCTCGGCTCTATTTAGATGGGTATTATCTAAAACCAAAGCGTCTTCTGCTTGTCTTAATGGGCTATGTTCCCTAGTACTATCCATTAAATCTCTTTGTTGTAAATTAGCACTCACTTCATCCTTGCTTATGGAAGGATTTGTCTGCAATAATTCTTGATACCTTCTCTCCAATCTCACCGCAGGATCTGCTGTGACAAAAAGTTTCAATTCAGCATTAGGAAAAACTACTGTCCCAATATCCCTTCCATCCATCACAACGCCTTTATCTACACCCATAGCTTGTTGTTGCGCAACTGCAAATGCTCGTACAGAAGAGATAGAAGCTACTTCGCTCACTTTTTGACTCACGCGCATTTCACGAATTTCTTGCTCTACATTTTCTCCATTTAAATACATGTCACTTTTTTGACTAAGGCTATTGAACTTGAATCTTAACTCAATATGATTCAATGCTTTCTCGATCGCATTTTGGTCAGTGAATGAAACTTCATTTCTTAAAAAATATAAAGCAATGGCTCTGTACATGGCGCCAGTATCTACAAACACATATTCCAGGGCCTTGGCCATGGCTTTAGCAAGCGTACTCTTTCCACAAGATGAAAAGCCATCGATAGCTATGATAATTTTCTTTTCCATTAAGGTGCTACTGTAATCGTTTCTGTTTTAGGAAGATTCGCGTTTCTGATTGCGATTTGTCTAACTGCATTACCTACGAAAGTTCTAAATGCGTCTTTCGACAACATGTCTTCTCCAACCATTGCAGGAACACCTTCGTCACCACCCTCTCTAATGCTTTGTACTAAAGGAATTTGACCTAAGAAAGACAAATCATATTCAGAAGCTAATTTCATACCACCTTCCTTACCAAATAAATAATATTTATTTTGAGGCAATTCTGCAGGCGTGAAATAAGCCATATTTTCTACTAAACCTATAATTGGCACATTTACATTTGCCTGTCCAAACATCGCAATTGCTTTTTTAGCATCTGCCAAAGCCACTTGCTGTGGTGTAGTTACAATCACCACTCCTGTTACTGGAACAGTTTGCATAATGGTCAAGTGAATGTCTCCAGTACCAGGCGGCATGTCAATTACTAAATAATCCAATTCCCCCCAATCAACATCTGTAATAAATTGACGAATGGCACTACTAGCCATTGGCCCTCTCCACACCACAGCGTCTTTTTCATCTACAAGTAAGCCAATACTCATTATTTTAATCCCGTATTTATCTATAGGAATGATCACCCCTTTGCCAGCCTCGTCTTTCATCAAAGGTCGCTGACCTCTAACACCAAACATAATAGGAACACTAGGTCCATAAATATCAGCATCCATCAAGCCTACTTTTGCGCCTCCTTCTGCCAAAGCCAATGCTAGGTTGGCAGACACAGTACTTTTACCCACACCCCCTTTACCACTAACTACTGCAATAATATTTTTCACTTTAGACAAAACAGTTTTCTCGTCTTTTCTTAATGAAGTTGTATTAGAAGTGAAATTAACTTGAATTTGTGCTTTTGGATTCACCAATAATTTGATGGCATTTTCAGAAGCGTTCTTCATTAAATCCTTCATTGGACAAGCAGGGGTAGTCAAAACTATAGTGAAACTAACTGCATCTCCGTCGACCTTGAGGTCCTGTATCATATTCAAAGTCACTAAGTCTTTTCCTAGGTCTGGCTCCTGCACATTACTCAATGCTTTTAGTATATCGTCTGTTGTCATCATCAAAGTTTTTGTTAAAATATTTAATCCCGGCAAAGTTAACGCTCATAGCCCTTATTTTGCCGTTTTAAAAGACCTAAAATGCCCTTTGGATCAAAAAAACTACTCATTTCGAAACAAAAAAAACGCCTTACTTATCGACTAGAGGCTTAAATTTGCTCCCACATGAAAAAGCTACTAACACTTACTTTATTGGTTCTGATGGTACAGCTAAGTTCAAAGCTAAAGGCACAGACTGTAGATATCTACAGAGACTCTGTGGTGCAATTATATGGCGTGGTCATGACCGCTGATAGTTTAAAGGCCATTCCTATGGCGAGTATTGTAGTAAACAAAAAAGGAAGAGGTACTATTACCAATAACGATGGTGTATTCTCTATTGCTGTTAATAAAGGAGAAACAATCACCTTTAGTTGTGTAGGATTTAAAAACAGAATCATTACCATACCGGAAAATTTAAATGGCAATCAATATAGTGTGATCCAGCTAATGGTGAATGATACCAATTTTTTACCTGCGACAATTTTAAAACCAAGGCCTACAAGAGCGCAATTTGAACGCGATTTTGTGAATTCTAAGGTAGATGATGATATGTATGAGACAGCTAGAAAAAACACAAGTCCAGCACAAAAAAGAATCATTCTATCTTCTCTTCCTAGAGATGGCAAAGAAGCTGTTGGCGCTTCCTTACAACAACAATCATCAAGGTATTATTATTCTGGACAAATACCTCCTATGAATATTTTGAACCCAAGTGCATGGAGAAGCTTTATCAATTCTTGGAAACGCGGTGATTATAAATCAAAAAGTAAATAGATGAAAAAGATAGCAGTTATTGGAGCAGGAACCATGGGAAATGGCATTGCACATGTTTTTGCACAAAATGGTTTTAAAGTAAATTTAATAGATACACAAACCACTGCTTTAGATAAAGCAATGCTCACCATTTCAAAAAACCTAGACAGACAAATTGCAAAAGCAGTCATCAATGACACAGATAAGCAAAACACACTAGCCCAGATTACTTGTTTTACAAGTCTTAAAGAAGGTGTACAAGATCGTGACCTTGTTATTGAAGCAGCAACAGAAAATAGCAAAATCAAACTAGCCATTTTTGCAGAAATAGCTCAATCCACAAATGCCAATTGTATTTTAGCTAGCAACACCTCCTCTATATCCATCACTCAGTTGGCTAATGCCACTAATAAACCAGGCAACGTAATAGGGATGCATTTTATGAATCCTGTTCCTGTAATGAAGTTGGTTGAAATCATTAATGGCAAGGAGACTACAGAAGCAGTAACAGCAAGTATTGTTGCTTTAACCACTCAGATTGGAAAAATTCCATGTGTAGTTAAAGATGCTCCAGGATTTATTGCTAACAGAATTTTAATGCCCATGATAAATGAAGCAGTATTAGCATTAGAAGAGGGCATTAGTGATGCTGCCACCATTGATCAAATAATGAAACTAGGGATGGCACATCCAATGGGGCCATTACAATTAGCTGATTATATAGGCCTAGATGTTTGTAAGAATATTTTAGAAATCATGGAAGATGGATTTCAAAATACCAAATACAAGCCTGCGGCATTGTTAACAAAGATGGTAGCTGAAGGAAAATTGGGTGTAAAAAGCGGAGCTGGATTTTACGAATACAACAAATAAAACAACTTTACTTTAAAGCTGTTTTCACGATCACCTCTCTTAGATCTCCAAGCTTTTCGAGTACTTCGTCCAATCTATTTTTAGGTATGCCTATTTGAAGCTGTACAAATAATTGCGCTGATTGCTCAACAACTGAACAATTATAATGCTTAACAATCATCATCACTTCGTTCATTTGCTGATAATCAAAATTAAGTTCGTAAGCTATTTCAATAGGTTTTTTAATGATTGGCGAAAGCTGAAGCGCCAATGCTGTAGCAGTCTTATAAGCGTTGATCAAACCTGGAACGCCTAATAATGTGCCGCCAAAATAGCGCACTACCACCACCATAACATTGGTCAGTTCTTTGCTGTCAATCTGCCCAAGAATAGGTCTACCTGCAGATCCTGAAGGTTCTCCGTCATCACTGACCCTAAAAGTTGCACCATCCACTCCTAAACGATAAGCCAAGCAATGATGTACTGCTTTGCCATGTTCTTTTTTAAGTTGTGCTAAGATTTTTTTGCAGGAATCGATGTCTTTTGCAGGATAGGCAAAAGCTAAAAACTTACTACCTCTGTCTTTGAATTCCGCCATAGAAGGCTGTTCGATCGTATAATAGTAAAATGGATCCATTCAAAAAATAATAAGGCTAATTTTGGGCAAAGCTAGTTCATAATGATGAATCATTTGTAACATTGCATTATGCATTTACATGAAATAAAGCAACAGTTAAAAAAACAACTAGCAAACCAGTACGAAGCTGTTGAACTTAATCCAATTATCTCTATATTAATTGAACATATTACAGGATGGGACCAGCTACACCAAGCATTACATAAGGACCATTTAATTTCAGCAGAACAGCTATTGACTTTTGAAGCTGCTGCATCAGAACTAGCAGCCGGTAAACCTATTCAATACATTACAGGAAAAGCTTGGTTTATGGGAGAAGCCTATAACGTCAACAATCAGGTATTGATACCTCGTCCAGAAACAGAAGAATTAGTTGATTGGATTATAGAATATGCAGAAATCAAAGGAAAAGCATTGCGTATTTTAGATATTGGAACAGGTTCTGGATGTATTGCGATTGCATTAAAAAAAGCGCTACCTGAAGCAAAAGTTTCCGCAATTGACATTAGCACCAATGCATTGAAAATAGCACAGGCTAACGCAGAGGCATTAAAAGCCGAAATTGAATTCATTTCATTGGATATACTGAATACCGCATTTTTACCAGATCAATACGATGTCATAGTAAGCAACCCGCCTTATATTCCGATGCAAGAAATGAATAATATGGAATTGCAGGTGACAGATTTTGAGCCAAATATTGCCTTATTTGTCCCAGACGAAGACCCACTTGTATTTTATAAAGCAATTGCAAGACTTGCAAAATTACATTTATCGACAAATGGTCAATTGTTTTTTGAAATTCACTATGATCAAGCTGATGCAATGGTTGCACTCTTAGATGAGATGCATTTTCATGCAGAACTCAGAGAAGACCTCTTTGGAAAAGATAGAATGATTCGTGCTAGCTTAAAGCCAAGATAAAAGGCAAGCTATTATTTAATAAAAAAGAATCAACTACCATCTCATTCAATCCTAATCGACAGTATTAATTTGAAGGATCAACTGCAACAACCGGAGTTGCACCAAGGGCTTTTATAATCTGCATCACTTGAATTGTTACGCCTAAATTAGCTACGCTGTCCCCATTAATTACTACTGAAGGCTTTTCGGTTTCTTTTGCTAAAAAAAGCTGTAGTTGACTAGATAAAGAATCTAAACTTACTGGGGCAGACCCAATAAATAGTTGCTGGTCTTTGTCAATAGTCACTACCACAGTTTGCTTTGCCTTGGTATCACTAGACGCTTTAGGATTAGAAACTTTAATCACATTGGGATTAGCCAATGTAGAGACAATCAAAAAGAACAATAATAAAATAAACAAGATATCATTCAAAGCACCAGTATGCGGCTCAGGATGATTTCTTAAACGATTTCTAAGATTCATGAGGGATGAATTAAGCTTGGGTTGGTTCTTGTAAAATATCTAAAAAATCAGCACTTGCCCTTTCCATTTTATTCGCCGTTTTGTCGATTTGAGTTGTCAAGAAATTATGCCCTACATAGGCGATTAATCCAATGATTAGTCCTGTTGCAGAAGTAATCATTTTTGTATAAATACCGCCAGCGATGGTATTCAATGTATACTCTCCTGTTGATGCAATACCATAAAACAATTGAACCATACCAATGATTGTTCCTAAAAACCCAAACATAGGTGCTATGCCAGATACTAAAGAAAGTATATTTAAGTTTCGCTCCATACTATACATTTCTAGCTTACCTACATTCTCCATACTTTTTTCAATCGCATCAATCGGTTTGCCAATACGCATAATTCCTTTCTCTATCATATTCGCTACCGGATTATAAGTATTTTTTGCCAATGCTTTTGCTGCAGCAATATTGCCTGATAAGATATGGTCTTTAATCATTTTCATGAACTGAGGATCTAATTGACCTGCTTTTTTAATTGCTAAGAATCTTTCTATGAAAACATAAATTGCAATAATTAGTAAAGCATACAATGGATACATAATCCATCCTCCCTTTCCTAACAAACTAAATAAAGAAATTTTAGTGTCTGCCACTTGTAACAAAAACAACATAGATTTTAAGTTTATACTTTAAAGTTAATTTATTTCTACCATATAGGCTAATACTTGCACTGCCTGCTGCATATCCGAAACACCCACCCATTCCTGTTTACTATGAATGGCCTGCATTCCTGTAAAAATATTGGCAGTTGGCAAGCCCATAAAACTCATCCTACTTCCGTCTGTTCCTCCACGAATTGGCTCAATCACCGGTTGGATGCCTGCTTTTTTATAGGCTGCTAAAGCCAATTCAACCATTTGTGGATGCTGGTCTATAATTTCTTTCATATTACGATACTGCTGCTTCACTTGAATTTGAACAGCAGAACGATTGTAATGTATATTTTGATGCACAACTGATTCCGCAATTTGCAATATCCTTGCTTCATAATCAGCTAATGTTGCCGTATCAAAATCGCGGATGATAAATTCAATTTGCACTTTTTCTGCGCTTCCTTGAATATTTGTAGGATGAACAAAACCTTCCTTGCCTTCTGTATGTTCAGGACACCATTGATCTTTGGGCAATGCAGCAATAATATCTGCTGCAATTTTAATCGCATTTTGCATCACCCCTTTTGCCGAACCCGGATGCGCCATTACGCCATCAATTGTCAAGATGAGCTGATCCGCACTAAAGCTTTCCATCTCAAATGAACCTAATGCACCGCCATCTAAAGTATATCCATAGTCAGCATTTAATTTTTTGAAGTCGATAAAATCTGCGCCTCTTCCCACTTCTTCATCTGGCGTAAACAATAGTTTAATAGGACCATGTTTGATTTCAGGATGTTGCATTAAATAGTCCGCCAAGCTAACTAATATTGCTACGCCCGCTTTATCATCTGCGCCTAACAAAGTTTTACCACTTGCAGTAATTAATTCCTTGCCAATGAAATTTTTCAAGTAAGGATATTTTTCTACGGTAAGGACTTGCGTTGTATCATCGGGTAAAACAATAGGTGCCCCATCATATTGTTTGTGTAAAATGGGCTTGACATTGGTGCCACTGCAATCTGGGGCAGTATCCACATGAGCACAAAAGCAAATGACGGGTATCGATTTTTTTTCAGCGGCAATCCCATTCGTTGTTGTTGTTGTTGTTGTAGGTATTGTACTAGGGATTGTTGCGATGACATATCCATTTACATCCATTTCGACATCTACTAAGCCAATCTCTTTTAATTCTTTAAGCAAAATTGTAGATAATTCCTTTTGCTTTTCGGTCGAAGGGAAACTAGTACTATTTGGATCACTTTGTGTGTCTATTTGCGCATAACGTATCAATCTCTCTGCCACACCAAACTCTTTCCATTCCATAATTTAATTTTTGCTTGGTGAAGGTATAAAAAAAGGCATCCCGAATCAACGGAATGCCCTTTTTAAAAGATCTTTAACCTATTGATTAAGGCATAATGATTGTAGACTTTGGCGTAATGCCTACTAAATCAAGATCGAATGTCAAATCTTGACCAGCAAGACTATGATTCGCATCTAATACCACTACTTCTTCTTTCACTTCTACTACCACTACTTGAAATTGTTGACCTTGACCATTATTCATTGTTAAAGCCATTCCAGTCTCAGGATTTAAATCTGGAGGGAACTGTGTTTTTGGAAATTCAACAATCATTTCTGGTTGCTTAGGACCATATGCTTCCATAAATGGAATATGAATTGTTTTCTTTTCACCAACTGTCATTCCTAAAACACCATTATCAAAACCAGGAATTACCATACCAGACCCAACTTCGAACTCTAGCGGGGCTCTTCCTTCAGAAGAGTCAAATGTTTCACCAGACGTTAATTTACCGTGGTAATGCACTTGAATGGTATCCCCATTTTTTACTTGTTGCATATTGAATTTTTTAAATAAAGCACTTAGGGTGCAAAGGGCAAAAGTACTAAATTCTAGTTAACTTTGAGTCATGAATACCTCTCCAAGAATTGTATTTATGGGGACCCCTGCTTTTGCAGTTGCCTCCTTAAAAGCTTTAATAGATGCCAAAATGAATGTGGTGGGTGTAGTTACTGCGCCAGATAAACCTGCAGGACGCGGCATGCAATTGCAACAAAGTGCTGTCAAGCAGTTTGCTATCGAACATGGTTTGCCTATAGCGCAACCAGAAAAATTAAAATCCCCTGATTTTTTTGCGCAAATTCAAGACTGGCAACCAGATATACAAATTGTAGTGGCATTTAGGATGTTACCAGAAGTGATTTGGTCATACCCTCCAATGGGTACATTAAATGTTCATGGCTCTTTACTTCCACAATACCGTGGCGCAGCACCCATTAATTGGGCCATCATCAACGGTGAAAAAGAAACTGGCGTGACTACTTTTAGACTACAACATGCTATTGATACAGGTGATATTTTGTTGCAAGAACGAATTTCTATCACACCAAATATGACTGCTGGGGAATTGCATGATATCATGATGGAAGTGGGCGCGCAAACCTTGGTAAAAACCTTGAAAGGATTGATTGAAAATACCCTTCAAGCCATTCCACAAAAAGAAGATACAGCTATTCAACATGCACCAAAAATATTCACAAAAGATTGTAGTATCGATTGGCAGCAGCCAGTTGCGCAGATTCATAATTTAATTAGAGGACTTGCCCCTTTTCCAGGTGCGCTAACTAAAGTGGATGGCAAGATTGTGAAATTGTTTAGCACAAC
>CAZAOF010000006.1:0-34191 GCA_964486665.1 uncultured Sediminibacterium sp. | reverse complement strand
AAACAGTCCGTCCAGAAACAGTGATCAATAAATACATTGATCCAAATTGGAGACCGCTTTTACAAACTCCAGCATTCCCTGAATATACCTGTGGACATTCTACTGTTTCATCTGCAGCTGCAGAAGCGTTAACAAGCGTGTATGGCGATAATTTGGCTTATATAGATTCTACAGAATTAGAATTTGGCATTGAAAACAGAAGCTTTAAATCGTTTAGACATGCAGCAGAGGAAAATAACTGGGCGCGCTTTTATGGCGGTATCCATTTTCATAATTCTTGTCTTACAAGTACCGAAAAGGGTCAAGCACTTGGAAACTATATTGTTTCTAAATTAAAAATGAAAAAATAAACACATAAATAAATGTAGCACTTGGATTGCTTTAAGCACCCATATAAAAGCTTATTGAAAAATTAGCCAAGGCTTCATTATTTTAAAATAATTACAGATGAAAAAATCAATCTTCATAACGGCATTACTATGCCTTGGCTTTATCAATTATTCATTCGCACAAGGTTGCGTAGCCATAAGAACCGTTGGTGGATTATGCACCATGGAGCATGCTGGAATGCATCAAGAAGACAGTTCGAAATGGACCTTAAATATCAATTACAGGTATTTTACATCCTATAAACATTTTAATGGCACAGATGAGCAAAAATATAGGGTAGAGGAAGGTTCTGAAGTAATCAACTATACAAGCGCTATGGACTTTGCTATAACCAGAACATTGAATAATAAATGGTTAGTTGGTGTAAGCGTACCACTTGTCAATTACGAACGTACTTCTAAATATGAACATTTAGGCAATGCTAGCCCATATCGATTTGCAACGGCTGCAAGAGGGTTGGGCGATATTCGTCTTTCGGCCTACAGATGGCTAATTGCACCTGATGCCAATAAAAAGGGAAATCTTATGGCAGGGTTAGGATTCAAAATACCTACCGGAAATTATAAGGCACAGGATGAATTTCAATATACGCCCACTGCAAAACGTATTGGATATGTAGACCAATCTATTCAGCCAGGCGATGGGGGATTCGGTGTCACGATAGAATTGAATGGTTTTAGACAAATCAATACTGCTTGGAGTGCTTATGCTAATGCATTTTATTTATTCAATCCTAGGGACAACAATGGAGTGAATACAGCAAGAGGTGGAACCCCTACTGCTACAGCAATAAAATACACTTCCAATGTAATGAGTGTAGCCGATCAATACATGCTTAGATCAGGATTAAATTATAGCCATCAAGCATGGGCTTATTCATTGGGATTAAGGTATGAATGTATACCAACCTATGACTTGATAGGCAAAAGCACAGGATTTAGAAGACCTGGTAATATCTTATCAGCCGAGCCTGGTATAACCTATATGTATAAAAAGTATAATTTCTTTTTGTATACCCCTGTGGCATTAAGACGCGAAAGACCGCAGAGCTATGCTGATATTTTAAGAACCAATGATACTGGCGTTTTTGCTAGAGGTGACGCCGCTTTTGCAGATTATAGCATCAACTTAGGTATGAGTTTTAGGTTCTAACTAATTACTTCTGCTCTAATTGATCACTTCTAAAATGGCGAATTGATATCCTCCTAATACGAAATATTCATTATCATTTCCAACATGATGTGTAAGGCCAGTCCAATGATCTTTTAATTGTACTGGCCTTATGCCATGTTCCTTGAAAGTGAACCAGGTTACAAAAGAGTCGCTGGCTTTATAATTGAATAAGCAGAATAATTTTTTGTCTTCAAAGGAGCGAATGAATCCAGCTACATGGATATTATGAGGGGTCATCCAAGTTACATTTTTCAGATCGCTGCAAATGGGTAACGCTTTTCTTACTTGAATCAATTGTTTTGTTTCATTAAAAATGCGGTACTCAATACTACCTTGCTTGTGTCTTTGTTCATTTTTATTCCAGTCTATCATAGGTCGATGCATCCATCTATTGTCATAATCTTTGCCTGGATCATTTAGATAACTATAATCATTGGTATAAGCCATTTCATCTCCGTAATATAACATTGGGATACCACCCATGAACATAGAATGCGCCTGCATTAAAATTATTTTCCTCAATGCATTTTCAATTTCACCTGCGTTGTTCCAAGCCTTTGCTTTTTCTAAACCGCAGAGTGATGCAAGCGAGCCACTAATTCTTGCATCATTTGTTTTTGGATTGACAGAGAATAATGCTCCTGCAGCGACAGATCCATCATGATTTCCAGAGAAATAATTTTTTAAGTAAGTTCTGTGATGGTAAGGATTAAAGCCAACACGCGCGATCATTTCATCGTCATAACCTAGGCCAATATCGTCATGGCATCTAGTGTAGGAGATCCAAGTACAGCCAAAAGGCTTTTGTAAAATATCATGCTGCGCAGTCAACATAATCCTAGTATCACCTGTTGCAAGCGCGTCCCACTGCAATGCCATCTGTGTTGCATTGTAAGCTACATCACATTCTTTTGCGGTATAATTATCTGTACCGAAATATTTTATAATTTCTTTTGGCGCCACAATGGCCTCTCCAAGTAAAGCCATGCCCGGACTTGCAATTTGAGTACATTGTTTAATCAGTCTTAGTAAAGTATGTGCTTTTGGTAAATTCTGACAGGTAGTACCTAGTTCTTTCCATATAAAAGCAGGGGCGTCAATACGTAAAATATCCACACCTAAGTTGGCGTAAAATAAAATAGTATCCAACATAGCAACTAGTACATTGGGATTGCTATAATTTAAATCCCATTGGTAATGATGAAATACGGTCATCACCCATTTGTCACATTCAGAAACATAAGAAAAACTGCCTGGAGAAGACTCTGGGAAAATTTCCGGCATAGTTTGATCTAATTGATCAGGTATGCCACGGTCGTTATAGAAATAAAAGAAATCTTGGTAATATGGATCGCCAGCTTTTGCCTTTTGTGCCCACTCATGATGGTGAGAAGTATGGTTTAAAACAATGTCCAACATGACATACATGTCAGCAGTATTCATGTCGGCAATTAAATTTTTCAAATCAGTTAAATCGCCAAAACGACTTGCTACTTTTCTGAAATCTGAAACTGCATAACCTCCGTCACTTTCTCCTTCAGGACTTTCAAAAACGGGCATGAGGTGTAAAAAGTTTACACCCAATTCTTTAAAATAATCTAGCCTTTTTTGCAAGCCTTGTATGTTTTCACTAAAACGATCTACATACAAACTCATGCCAGTAAGCTCATTACTTAAATACCAATGACCCATTTTCGCTTTTTTGGTATCTTTTTTGAGTAATACTTCCGAACGATCTTTGTATTGTTGAATGAGTGTTCGCAATAATCCCTCGAATGCTTCATTCCTTCTTGGATGCCAAGCGTATACTTCATCAAATAAATTTTCGATTGCATCTAAGTGGTCAAAGAATCTTTTGCTAAAATCCTTATCCTTTTTTTTCGTGTCAATTTTATAGGTCGCTAATAAGTCGGTACCAAATTGGTGTAATGGGGTCAGGTTCACAGTACGCTTGCTATTTATGAATTGAAAATAGAATTATTTAAATGCTTAAAAGCTTCCATGGCACCCATGTATTCACATGTTCTTGCACCAGCCTTATTAGCGTTGGTAATGATTGTACGCCATTGCTCTATAGACAAATTTTGAATAGCGTCTGGCTTAGTACCTAATAATTGATACAATACTGCACCTACAAACGCATCGCCAGCTCCAGTTGCATCAACTGGGTTGATTGGAATACTCTTTACAATTTCAGTACCCTTGTTGCTAGCTAATAAAGTACCTTCTTTTCCTAATGTGATGGCAAAAACTGCATTTGTTTTTTCACGCAAAGCATTTGCGGCTTTTTGAACTGTTTCTTGTCCAGTAATCAACATCGCTTCTTCATCACTTAATTTAAAGAAGTCACATGCTTGTATAAAATGCCAGGATTGTGAGACAAAACTTTCTGTATTGTTTGGAAATAATAAGTGTCGATAATTGGGATCAAAACTAATTAGTGCACCTGCTGCTTTTGACTTATTTAGTAAATCTATATAAGTAGCTTGTAATGGTCCAGGTAAAAATCCGGTTGCAGATCCAAAGTGTACTATATCATATTCGTTTAAATCCAAGCCAGTTAAATCTTGCACAGACAATTGTCCATCTGCCCCTCTATTAAAATAAAAATCACGTTCACCATCTTCCATTAAAGAAACAAATGCAAAAGTGGTAAAGGAGGTAGGATCTTGAATAATCCATTTTGTAGACACCCCCATTTCATTTAATAAATCAATGATGTGTTGGCCAAATGGGTCCTTACCTACTTTAGCCGCCATGTCTACGTTCCCACCCAGTGCAGCAATGGCCGCAGCTACGTTCGCTGGTGCGCCGCCTGCTTTTTTTAAAAAATTTTGACCGTCAGTCAATCTACTACCTCTATCAGTGCATATCATATCAATCAATGCTTCTCCTATACACAGTACTTTCATATCCTTTTAATTTATATCAATCCTTTTATTTAATGTCCTCCACCTATTGGCAACGTAATATCTTTGTTTTGCTTTGCGCCAGAATTTTGAATCAATAAAGTCGCTACTGCTGCAATTAATAATAAGATGCCCGCAAAGCTAATTGCTTTTCCTGGGTCATTATTAAGAAAATGTTTCAAAATATAGCCAAAACTTAGATTTTGTATCAGCATTGGAATCACAATCATCATATTGATAATGCCCATATACACACCATACCTTTCTTTTGGTATTTTATCAACTACTAATAAATAAGGGATACCCATCATGCTAGCCCATGCAATACCAAATCCTGCCATAGGAATAAATAATAAATATTTATCAGTGATGTGAGGGAATGCTAATAACCCAACGCCCGCCATGATCAAACAAATGACATGAATTGTCTTAGGACTTATTTTTTTAGCCAACCAAAGTAAAAAGAAGGCACTTGCAAAAGTGATAATATTGTACCATCCATTGACAAGGCCAGACCATCCAACAGCCTCGTCATAGACTGGATTATTTTGGTAGGTGGTCGTATTCCAGACAGACTTAGCAATACTTTTAGAAGCGTTTTGCCAATAACAAAAAAGCGCATACCATTGAAATAAATAAACTAGTGCTAACTGCCACATCACTTTGGGCATATTGCCAATGGCCGCAGCTATTTCTTTAAATGGAGTGAATACATTTATTTTTTCCGCTTTAAGCGCGACAAGTTCTGCTTCGGTAGGAGGTATCTCTGGTGTTTTATAGACAGACCACCAAACTGTTGCGATAGAGCAGATGCTACCTAAAAAGAAAGAGGCATAAACCCAATAGGGCAAACTTCCATAGCTTCCAGGAATTTTTTTCTGAAAAACAAACAAAGAAATATTTGCTAATGTAATACCAAGTCCAGTAAAAAAACTTTGGGTTAAAAAACCAGCAGCATGCTGTTCGCCTGGTAATTTATCGGCAATAAAAGCACGATAAGGTTCCATAGCTGTGTTGTTGGCCGCATCTAGAATCCATAATAAACCAACAGCCATCCATAAAGCACTACTAAAAGGGTACAAAAACAAGCAAATACTACAAAATAGTGCACCAATTAAAAAGTAAGGCTTTCTTCTTCCAAACCTAGGAGACCAGGTTTTATCACTCATCGCGCCAATAATGGGTTGAATGAGCAGTCCAGTCATAGGTCCTGCTAAATTGAGTAAAGGGATTTGATCGGGACTTGCTCCCAACATATCATAAATTGGGTTTACAGCAGATTGTTGCAATCCAAAACTGTACTGAATTCCTAAAAAACCAACATTCATGTTGATGATTTGCGAAAAGCGCAAATGGGGTTTGGTAGACATAGGTAAATTTTTAAGCAATGCGTCCTTTAAATATAGTCATTTTGTTATTTTCATTAAATATTGAGTGTTTAAAATTGGATATTTTAAAGCTATTTTTTACCGCAAAGGTTTGCGCTGTGTATCTTTGCATACAATCTGAATTTTTGAACCCATGCCAATCCAAATAGAGTACCAGAAAAATCAAGTAATCCAAGCGCTCAGGTATCATTTTATCAAGCAGTCGGAAATAAAAGGCTTAATGATATTTGTGAATGCTTACGCTATTGTTACTGCAGTATTGTTGTTTTATAAAAAAATAAGACCAGAGCTTTTTCTTTTGGGCTCGTTGTTGTGGATTGTACTTATGGTGTTCTTTTGGTATTTATTGCCTTGGTTCTTTTATAGAAGAACTTTAATGTTCAAGCAAGACTGGGTATTTACCTATAATAAAGACCGGGCTTCTTTAGAGTCTGCTACGGGGAGGGCTGAATGGGATTGGAATGAGGTTACCCGATATTTCGAAAGCCCTTTGTTTTTTCATCTATATTTTGCGCCAAAATCCTTTTTTATCCTTCCAAAGGCAAATTTTAGCTACGAAGCGCAACAAATCATTAGGAGTTATTTTAAAAATAATTAGCAATTGTTAGTATTTAACCCCAATTTGGCCTTAAATACGCGTAAAAAAGCAGTTATTACAGTTGATTATAAAATGTGAAAACAAAAAAGCAAATAAACTATTGGTATTTTAACAAAAAGTATATTTTTGCCGCGTAAACAAAAACTTTTTACAATGTCAGACATCGCAACTAGAGTTAAAAAAATTATCGTTGACAAATTAGGTGTTGATGAAGCAGAAGTTACAAACGAAGCTTCATTTACCAATGATTTGGGCGCGGATTCATTAGACACAGTGGAATTAATTATGGAGTTTGAAAAAGAATTCAACATTTCTATTCCTGATGAACAAGCAGAAACTATTACTACTGTTGGTCAAGCTGTTGCTTATTTAGAAGAGCACGCGAAATAATAAATTATTATTTTAGAAGCTGAACCTTCGGCATATTTTAATCCGCCTTTTTGAGCCTTGCTTTAAAGGCGGATTCTTATTTTAAAAACAAATACATGCAAACTAAACGTATTGTAGTTACAGGAATCGGTGCCCTTACGCCCATTGGGAATAATGTTGAGACCTATTGGAACAATTTGATCAATGGAGTTTCTGGTGCAGATATGATTACGCAATTTGATGCGTCTAAGTTTAAGACAAGGTTTGCATGTGAAATAAAAGGTTTCGATCCAATCGATTTCATGGATCGTAAAGAAGCTAGAAAGTTAGATCGCTTTGCGCAAATTGCATTAGTAGCAAGTGACCAAGCGGTATTGGATGCGGGTATTACCAAAGACAATGTAGACCACGATAGAGTAGGTGTTATTTTTGCAAGTGGGATTGGTGGATTAACCACTTTTACTGAAGAGGTGACCAATTTTGTGAATGGAGACGGCACCCCTAGATTCAATCCTTTCTTTATCCCAAAAATGATTTTGGATATTGCAGCTGGTCAAATCTCAATGAAACATGGTTTTAGAGGACCAAACTATGCAGTCGTTAGCGCTTGTGCATCTAGTACCAATGCCATTATATCGGCAATGGATAATTTAAAATTAGGCAAAGCGGATATTATTATCACAGGTGGATCTGAATCAGTGATTGGCGTTGCGGGTATGGGCGGATTTAATGCTATGAAGGCAATGAGTGAAAGAAATGACGACCCTAAAACAGCAAGTCGTCCATATGACAAAGACCGTGATGGATTTATTATGGGTGAAGCTAGTGGTGTGTTGGTATTAGAAGAATTAGAGCATGCGATTCGTCGCGGTGCAAAAATATATTGTGAAGTCGTAGGAGGTGGTGCTACAGCAGATGCATATCATTTAACTGCGCCGCATCCAGAAGGATTGGGTGCGAAAAATGTAATGAATGCAGCGTTAAGAGACGCGGGAATGCAGGCCAACGAAATTGATTATATTAATACGCATGGTACTTCTACACCATTAGGTGATATCGCTGAAGCAAAAGCGATCACTGATGTTTTTGGAGAACATGCTTATCATTTAAATATTAGCTCAACTAAGTCTATGACTGGACATTGTTTGGGTGCTGCTGGTGTGATTGAGGCAATTGCTTGTATTCAAACAGTGATACATGACATCGTGCCTCCAACAATCAACCACTTCACTGATGATCCTGATTTGGACCCACGCTTGAATTTTACATTTAATAAAGCACAAAAACGCGTGGTGAATGCAGCTTTGAGTAATACTTTTGGTTTTGGTGGCCACAATGCATGTGTGATTGTTAAGAAATATAAAGCTTAACCAAGCCTAAGTGAAGCGTATCTACCATTTTATATTTTCTTTCAGAAAATCTGAATTTGAAAAAAGCGTGTACATGCTTATTGGCTATCGTACTGCTAAAATGGTTTTATTTCACACAGCGCTGAACCATCGATCTATCAAAGACAATCCTTCAGAAAATAATGAAAGAATGGAGTTCTTAGGCGATGCCATTATTAGCTCCGTTGTGGCAGAATATCTTTTTAAAAAATACCCCTACAAAGGAGAAGGCTTTTTAACGGAGATGCGAAGTAAGATGGTGAACAGACAACAGCTGAACCATATTGCCATTCAAATGGGGTTGAAAAGAATGACTCGTTTCAATAAATTAGATGGAGGTTTAAAGAGTAGTCAAATATTTGGTAATACGCTAGAAGCCTTAGTAGGAGCAATTTACCTGGATAAGCAATATGATTTTACAAAAAAATGGATCATCGAAAAAATGATTCAACCTTATTTGTTCATGGATGAATTGGAACAAATTGACATCAATATTAAAAATAAAATTATCGGCTGGGCCTTAAAGCAAGGGAAGCAAATTGATTTTGTTTTAGCAGATGAGAAGATAGAGGGCAGGCGCAGATTATTTACGATCGATATTGTCATAGATGGAGAAGTGATTACTTCGCAAAAAGGATATACTAAAAAAGACGCCAGTCAAATTGCAGCACAAAAAGCCATCGAAATTTTACAAATTACTTAACTGCTGTGCTAAGCTATACCTATTTGAGTTTTACTTGCTTTATGGCTTTGTCTGACACAATTCAATGAGTACTCCGTTTGTATCCTTTGGATGGACAAAGCATACCCACTTATTATCGGCACCCAATTTAGGCGACTCATTTAGCAAAGTGAATCCTTCCTTTTTTAGTCGATCCATTTCTGCTTGAATATCTGGCACTTCAAAAGCGACATGATGCAATCCTTCCCCTTTTTTGCCGATAAACTTGGCAATGACCCCATTTGGGTCTATGCTTTCGAGCAACTCGATTTTTGCCCCATTTTGTAAAAAAAAGGCAGTATTTACTTGTTCACCAGCCACAAGTTCAGTCTTATAACATTCGGCTCCAAGTAAGCGCTCATATAAGGGAATACTGTTTTCCAAGCTATTTACTGCAATACCAATATGGTCTACTTTATAATCCATCTATTCCTGTTTTACGAATTGAGAAAAAAATACCGCCTAAAGCTAACGAAATCCTACATATTGCTGTTCAGTCTTTAACTTTGTGTTCTTAGACAAAATTAAAATAGAACTATGTTAAAATTACCAATTTATCTTGACCATAATTCAACTACACCGATGGATCCTAGGGTTTTAGAAACCATGATTCCTTATTTTACCGAAAATTTCGGGAATGCGGCTAGTAGAAACCACTCATTTGGATGGAATGCAGAAGAGGCAGTAGATTATGCTCGTGAGCAAATTGCTCAACTAATTGGTGCAGATCCAAAGGAAATTATCTTCACTTCTGGTGCAACCGAGGGAGACAATTTAGGTATTAAAGGTGTGTATGAAATGTACGCAACCAAGGGCAACCACATCATTACTTGTACTACTGAACACAAAGCTGTTTTGGATACTTGTAAACACTTAGAAAAATTAGGTGCAGAAGTAACTTATTTAGAAGTACAACCTGATGGATTGATTGATTTAAAAGAATTAGAAGCTGCAATGAGACCTACTACAATTTTAGTAGCAATTATGTATGCAAATAACGAGATTGGTGTCATTCAACCAGTAAAGGAAATTAGTGCCATTGCTAAAAAACATGGTGCATTGTTCTTTACAGATGCTGTGCAAGCTGTAGGTAAAATACCTGTTGATGTGAATGCAGATGGCATTGACTTGATGGCTTTTACTGCGCACAAAATGTACGGACCTAAAGGAGTTGGTGCATTGTATGTACGTCGTAAAAATCCAAGAGTTAAAGTAACTGCACAATTAGATGGTGGCGGACATGAGAGAGGAATGCGCAGTGGAACTTTGAACGTACCTGGTATTGTTGGTTTTGGTAAAGCATGTGAATTAGCAAGATTAGAAATGGCTGCTGATACAGCGCGTATTTCTAAATTGAGAGATAAATTAGAAAATGCTTTAAAGCAAATCGAAGAGTCTTATGTAAATGGAAATCCAGCACATCGTTTACCACATGTAAGCAATATTTCTTTCAAATATGTAGAGGGCGAAGGTTTGATGATGGGCTTTAACCAAGATATCGCATTGTCTTCTGGTTCAGCTTGTACATCTGCTTCATTAGAACCTAGTTATGTATTGAAGGCGCTAGGCTTAGGGGATGATTTAGCACATAGTTCATTACGTTTTGGCTTAGGAAGATATACTACAGAAGAGCAAATTGATTTTACAATCAAAGCAGTGACTGATACTGTTTTGAAATTAAGAGAGATGAGTCCTCTGTGGGAAATGTATAAAGAAGGTGTCGATATCGATGCTATTCAGTGGGCACATCACTAATAAATAAAAAAAGGCAATTCCTTATTTTTTAAAAATTTAAAATTTACAATCATGGCATATTCAGATAAAGTAATCGATCATTATTCTAATCCTAAAAATGTAGGAACATTAGACAAAGCTTCTAAAACAGTTGGAACAGGTTTAGTAGGCGCACCAGAATGTGGTGATGTAATGCGTTTGCAGATCCAAGTTGACGACGCTACAGGTATCATCACAGATGCTAAATTCAAGACATTTGGTTGCGGTTCTGCAATTGCATCTTCTTCTTTAGCTACAGAGTGGTTAAAAGGAAAATCAGTTGACGAAGCAGTTAAAATCGACAACATGGATTTAGTAGAAGAATTAAATTTGCCTCCAGTTAAAATTCACTGTTCAGTATTGGCAGAAGACGCAATCAAAGCAGCGATCAATGACTACCGTTCAAAGAATGGTTTGGAGCAATTGGTATTTGAAGAGCGTATTCACTAATTCAAGATCATGAGCGAAGTACTAGAAAATACAATTTATGTCAGCGAAAAGGCAAAGGCAAAAGTGAAACAACTTATGCTAGATGCTGGCGTTGAGGGCGACCCTAGTTATTTCTTGAGAGTAGGTGTTGTTGGCGGCGGCTGTTCTGGATTGAGTTATAAGTTAGATTTTGACAATGAGATTAAGCCGATGGATCAGGTATTCGAAGACAATGGTGTAAAAATTGTTACCGATTTAAAAAGCTTTTTATATTTAGTCAATACAGAGTTAGAGTTTTCAGATGGATTGAATGGCAAAGGTTTTTACTTCAACAATCCCAATGCAAGCAGAAGTTGTGGATGTGGAGAAAGCTTCGCAGTGTAGCTTTAGCGTAATTTTTCGAAATCCATAGTCCCAATTAAAGAATATTTACAAGCCCCCGAAACTCGGGGGCTTTTTTGTAGCTTTGAGCCATGTGGGCAATATGTAAAAAAGAGTGGGCACATTATTTCGGAAGCTTATCTGGCTATCTGATTATCAGTTTCTATTTGCTGGTGAATGGGGTATTGCTATTTGTGCTTCCTAATTTTAATGTGCTAGATTTTGGCTATACAAGTTTACAAGTTTACTTTGATTTTGCGCCATGGGTATTAATTTTATTAATACCGGCCATCGCTATGAGGAGTTTCTCAGAAGAGTATAAACAAGGCACTTATGAGATTTTAAAAAGTTTGCCGGTTTCCACCAGGTCCATTTTAATTGGAAAATATTTGGGTGTGTTTTCGATTACTGTTTTAGCCATTCTCCCTACATTTTTATATTCATTTATATTGAACGGGCTAAGTGCAATAGGTGGCATGGATTGGGGCGCAACACTTGGTGCTTATTTTGGCTTATTTGCTTTGGCTGCAGTCTATAGCGCTGTCGGTGTTTTTGTGAGTAGCACAACTAAGCATGCTATGGTTGCTTTACTGGCTTCTGTTTTAATTTGTATTTTTTTGTATCAGGGATTTGATCTACTAGCAGACTTGATTTTTTTTCAAAATGGCTATGATTATTATATTCGTCAACTAGGGCTTTCGGCACATTATCAAAATTTAAATAAGGGAGCAATAGGGTTTCAGGACATCTTGTTTTTTGCAACCATTGTTCTTTTATTTGGGTTAGGTTGTATTGAACAATTGTCTGGAAAATTTAAGTATAGTTGGATGTTGTTTGCAATGTTGTTGTTGAATTATTTAAGTTATGTCTATCCTTTACAAATTGACCTGACCAAAGACCAGCGCTATACGATAAGTGGGCAATCTAAAACCTTGATTCAAGCAGTGGACCAGCCTGTTAAAATTCATCTCTATTTAGGAGGTGAATTACCAGCGCACTATAAAAAACTTGAGTTGGCTGCATCGCAGTTTCTCGATAAACTACAACAACTAAATCCAACCTGGATTAGCTGGGAACAAACTGTCCCAGGTGAAATGTTCAAAGACAGTGCCTTAATGATTTTTTATGACAGTTTACAAAAGCAAGGTTTGCCTATTGATCGTTTTCAAAATACGGAGTCAATAACAGATAAAAAACTAGATCAACTACTAGTGCCTGGCATCTTGATAGAAGTAGAAGGTCAAAAGCCAATTGCTATTGACTTAAGAAGTAGTAAACAATATTTTAAACCGTATAATATTGTAAAAGAATTACCAGAGATAGACATAGCGGCGAGTTTTAATGCAGCAGAAGCTTTGTTGGAATACAAAATTGTGCAAGCAATTTATTTATTAAATAGAACTACCAAGCCTAGCATTGCATACCTAATTGGGAATGGAGAACCTTTAGACTTTACTGTGAATGATTTGGGACAATCAGTCAAAAATCAGTACAATCTTGGCGTATTTGATTTAAAGAAAGGGTTTCCTGATGCCTCAAAGATAAATACCCTTTTAATTGTAAAGCCGACGCAACGATTTACCGAATTGGACCAATTAAAAATTGATCAATTTATACTTTCCGGAGGCAATGTGATATGGGCATTGGATCCTTTATTTGCTGAATACGATAGCCTGCGAAATACAGCGGGAGAATACCTTGCATTTGACCGTGCGCTTGGTCTGGAAGCGCAGTTGTTTAAATATGGCGTAAGGGTAAATCCTAATTTAGTACAAGACTTAAATTGCGCAAAGCTACCGATGGTGGTTGGTGTTGATGCATCTGGGTCACCGACGATTCAAAGAGTGCCGTGGCCTTATTATCCTTTTGCTCAGGCAGGGTCAGAACACCCGATGGTTCAAAATATGGATAGAGTGCTTACTGCTTTCCCTGCAAGTTTGGATACGGTTCGAGCGATAGGCATTACAAAAACCATTTTGTTGTCTACGGATACCACTAGCAGAATTATTTCAAGCCCCGCCATGATTCAAATAAATAGTGGTCAGCAAGAAGGCGAATTAGCAAGCTTTATAAAAAGAAATATTCCCGTAGCTGTCTTATTAGAAGGGCAGTTTAAATCTGCATTTACAGGCAGGCTCACTCAATCTTTGATGGACTCCTTGCAATTGGCTACTGGCAAAGCGTTTATCTCCAATGGCAGTAAGCCTGCTAAACAAATAGTCCTTTCAGACGCTGATCTTATCACCAATTTTGTAGACCCGCAAAAAGGCCCCCTTCCGATGGGTATGATTCCGTACGAAGGAGTGCAATTTGCCAATCCCGTGTTCTTTCAAAATGCAATTGCTTATTTAAACGAACCAGTTAATTTATTAGAAGCAAGAAAAAAGAACCTAGTATTGAGGCGCTTAGATCCAAATAAAGTAGCAGAAAATAAGTTGTGGATTCAATTCGTTTTATTAATAGGCCCAATGCTTCTTCTGGGTATATGCTATTGGGTGGTTAATTATTATCGCCAATCTCGATTTGTCGAATCTAAATCATAGTGTATCTTTACGGCATGACAACAGATCAAATTGTATACGCCGTTTTTGGTGTAGTCGTAGTGACTGCATTAATTCTTGACTTAGGATTTTTAAGTAAAAAAAATACAACGATCACAATTCGTCAAGCACTTAAGCAAACCTTTATTTGGGTCATGTTGGCCTTAGGTTTTTTTGTCTTTATGTGGGTAGAGGAAGGCCAGAAATTGGCCTTTGAATACTTGAGCGGGTATTTAATGGAATGGAGTTTGAGTATCGATAATATTTTTGTTTTCATTTTAATATTTGATGCCTTCAAGGTCAAAGAGCAACATATTTCAAGAGTTTTATTAATAGGTATTTTAATTGCTATTCTCTTCAGGGTAATTTTTATAACAGTAGGTGTCGCGTTGGTAGCGAAGTTTGCTTGGATTTTGTATTTATTTGGAGCGTTTTTGTTATACACTGGATACAAAATGTTCACTGCCGGGGAAGATGAAGCCTTTGATCCTAAAGAGTCAAAAATCTACCTTTTCCTAAAAAAATTCTTACCTCTTACCAGCGAAGATGGAAACGGTAAATTTATGATGAGAGTTGCTGGAAAGCCTATGTACACTAGTCTTTTTGTAGTGGTGGTATTATTGGCTGCGATAGATTTAGTGTTTGCTTTAGATTCAATACCAGCAGTAATGGGTATCTCAATGAGTAGCTTGGTGATCTATACATCTAATATTTTTGCAATTTTAGGTTTACGTTCTTTATTCTTTTTATTAAGAGGTGCCGTAAATCAGTTCGAACACCTACAACAGGGTATTGCGATTGTATTAATTTTTATAGGTATTAAAATGTTAGGAGAGCACTACATTAATATGGTTATGGATAAAAATACACAAGTGCTTTTATCCTTACTAGTGATTGTGTTTTCAATTACAGGTTCGATTTTGTATTCTATCTTTTCAAATCGTCAAAAGAACCTTCCTAAGGACTTCAAGGACAATACTATTTAATTTATGAATCTAAAGATGAATGGAAAAAATGTTGCAGCATTAATTATAGCAATCATTGTTGTCGACCAAGTGCTTAAATTTTACATCAAAACAAACTACTTTTTAGGAGAGGAGCATAAAATTATTGGCTCTTGGTTTAGGCTTCATTTTGTTGAGAACGAAGGGATGGCATGGGGTTTAAAATTTGGAGGCGATTTTGGCAAAATCGCTTTGACTTTGTTTAGATTGGTCGCTGTTATTTGGGGAACTTTTTTAATTAAAGGTTTTATAAAAAAGCAATACCATAATGGATTTATCATTTGTTCGGCCTTGATTTATGCTGGCGCATTAGGAAATTTGATTGATAGTATGTTTTATGGTCTTTTGTTCGATGCGAGTATTCCTTATACTAGTCTTGTAGCGCAATTTTTGCCAGAAACCGGTGGTTATGCAAGTTTTCTTCATGGTAAAGTGGTGGATATGTTCTATTTCCCAATCATTACTGACGCGCAATTCCCATCTTGGTTACCTATTTGGGGTGGCGAATCCTTTGAATTCTTTCGTCCAGTCTTCAATTTTGCGGATATGGCCATAAGTACAGGCGTCATTGCTTTATTTATTTTTCAGAATAAGTTTTTCCCTTCTGAGGGGCAAGTATAATTTCGTTTTCATTTTTGAACGCTTATTCGTACCTTCAAGGCCTAAAAATCAGATAGGACAAGCGTTTTATGAGTAATCAATATCCAGAATTCAGTGGCTTACATTTGCCTACAATTGAGGCAGAAATTTTAGCAGCTTGGAAAAAAGAACAAGCATTTGAGCAATCCGTTCAATTAAGAGAAGGTAAAACACCATTTGTGTTTTATGAGGGTCCTCCAAGCGCCAATGGAATGCCTGGTATTCACCACGTAATTTCTAGAACTTTAAAGGACATGGTTTGTCGTTATAAAACCATGCAAGGTTTTCAGGTAAAACGTAAAGGCGGGTGGGATACCCATGGCTTACCTGTGGAGTTGGGGGTAGAAAAAGAATTAGGAATCACTAAAGAGGATATAGGAAAAACAATTTCCATCGAAGACTATAACAAAAAGTGTAGAGAAGCAGTTTTGCGTTATAAAAAAGAATGGGATGATATCACCAATAAAATGGGGTATTGGGTGGATTTAAAGAATCCATACATCACATTCGAAAACAATTATATAGAAACATTGTGGTGGATATTGAGTACCCTTTATAAAAAAGGATACTTGTATCAAAGTGTAAGTATCCAGCCTTATTCGCCAGCTGCTGGTACAGGGTTGAGTTCACATGAATTGAATCAGCCTGGCACCTATAAAGATGTTAAAGACACATCTGTTGTTGCGATGTTTAAAGCAATTGAATCAAAAGAAAGTCAATTTATTTTTGATGCAGCAGCTGCAAATTCACTGACTAGAGAAGTCTACTATATGGCTTGGACGACTACGCCATGGACTTTACCATCTAATTTAGGATTGACAGTGGGGCCAAATATTGACTATGCTTTAATCGCAACCTTCAATCCATATACAGCATTGCCTGTGAATGTAATTGTGGCAAAAGCCTTGGTATCAAAGTATTTCAAGGAAGAAGGGCTAAGCTTAACTAGTTTTGCAGAAGGGGATAAAATCTTACCTTGGAAGGAGTTAGCGACTTTTAAAGGAAGTCAATTAGACGGATTACGTTACGAGCAGTTGATGCCATTTGAGGCAAACAATCCTGCCAATATTGAAGGTGATCCATTTAAAATTATTGTCGGAGATTTTGTTACCACAGAAGATGGTACTGGTATCGTACATACTTCGCCAGCCTTTGGAGCAGATGACTATAAGGTGGGACAAAAAAATAATCTAGGCATCATTACTTTAGTTGATAGAGAAGGAAAGTTCATAGAAGGTGTGGGAGAATTTGCAGGAAGATTCGTTAAGAATTACAAAGACGAAAAAGATTTTCAGGATGTAAATGTTGATATCTCTGTAAAGTTAAAAAAAGAGAATCGTGCGTTCAAAGTAGAAAAATACGAACACAATTATCCGCATTGCTGGAGAACGGACAAACCCATTTTATATTATCCATTAGATGCATGGTTTATCAAAACCACTGCAGTAAAAGATAGAATGGTGGAGTTGAACAAAACCATTAACTGGAAACCAAAGAGTACTGGCGAAGGACGTTTCGGTAACTGGTTGGAGAATATGGTGGACTGGAATTTATCTAGAAGTAGGTATTGGGGAACGCCTTTGCCAATCTGGAGAACAGAAGATGGAACAGAAGAAGTTTGTATTGGATCAATAGATGAATTAACTGCAGGATTTTTAGCAGCAAAAGAAAAAGGCTACAATAAGGACGTTCAATTACAATTAGTAGATGGCAAATTAGACGTGGATTTACATAAACCTTTTGTAGACCAAATCGAAATCTTAAGTACATCTGGCCAACCCATGAAGCGTGTCTCGGACTTAGTTGATGTATGGTTTGACTCGGGCGCAATGCCTTATGCACAATGGCATTATCCATTTGAGAATAAAGATTTAGTAGAAAAAGGATTGGCATTCCCAGCAGACTTCATAGCAGAAGGAGTAGACCAAACAAGAGGCTGGTTCTACACATTGCATGCATTGGGTGTATTGTTATTTGATAAAGTTGCCTATAAAGCCGTAGTGAGTAATGGTTTGGTGTTGGATAAGAACGGAAACAAAATGAGTAAGCGTTTGGGCAATGTGGTGAATCCATTTGAAACACTAGAAACTTACGGAGCAGATGCGACAAGATGGTACTTAGTGACCAACGCATCTCCTTGGGATAACTTGAAATTTGATTTATCAGGTATACAAGAGGTGCAAAGAAAATTCTTTGGTACATTGTACAATACCTATCAGTTTTTTGTGTTGTATGCAAATGTGGATGGATTCAAATTCGAACAAAATTATATTCCAGTAAAGGATCGCCCAGAGATTGACAGATGGGTCATTTCTTCCTTAAATAGTTTAGTGCAAACAGTGACAGTGGCGATGGATGATTTTGAGCCAACCATTGCTGGGCGTGCAATTGAGACCTTTGTTGACGAGCACTTAAGTAACTGGTATGTAAGATTATGTAGAAGACGATTCTGGAAAGGAACTTATTCGGATGATAAAATATCAGCTTACCAAACATTGTATGAATGTATTGAGACAATTGCAAGATTAATGGCTCCAATTGCGCCATTCTTCTGTGATCAATTGTTTAGAAATTTAAATGGCCTGACAAAACGTTTTGATGCAACTTCGATTCATCATATAGATTTCCCTAAAACAGATGTGTCTAAAATAGATTCGGCTTTAGAAACTAGAATGCAAATGGCACAGGATATCTGCTCTTTAGTTTTATCTATACGTAAAAAAGTAAATATCAAAGTACGTCAACCATTGCAAAAAATATTAATACCAGTTTTGGATCCTGCAATGAAATTAGCCATTGAACAAATGGAAGAATTAATTCTAGCAGAAGTAAACGTAAAAGAAATTAATTACATCACCGAGACAGAAGGGGTAATAAGCAAAAAGCTAAAACCAAATTTCAAATTATTGGGTGCTAAGCTAGGCACAAAGATGAAACAAGCTTCAGCAGTTATAGCTGGGTTAAGTCAAAACGAGATTGCTGAACTTGAACGCTCAGGAATCCTCAATATCGAAGTCGACGGAACATCTATTCCATTGTTAATCAATGAAGTAGATATTATTGCGGAAGATATTCCAGGCTGGAGTGTGGCCGTGAAGGGTAATTTGACTGTTGCATTGGACATTAGCCTTTCTGAAGCCCTTTTAAAAGAAGGAAACGCTCGAGAATTGGTAAATAGGGTACAAAACATCCGAAAAGAGGCCAATTTTGAGCTTACAGACAAGATTTTACTCCAAATTGTGGATAACACTAATATGAAAGATTCCATTAATGAATTTTCAGAGTATATTTGCCGCGAAATATTAGCTACCCAAATAGATTGGGTTACTAGTATTGAAGAAGGCGTTGATATCGAAATAAATGACCAACAACTAAGGATTTTAGTTAGACAAAAAGGATAATTATGGCTACAAAAAAACCAGCACCTAAGAAAGCGGCACCAGCAAAGAAAGCAGCGCCAGCTAAAAAAGCGGCTCCTGCTAAAAAGGCAGTGCCAGCTAAAAAAGCAGCGCCCGTGAAAAAAGCGGCTCCAGCTAAAAAGGCAGCTCCGGTGAAAAAAGCGGCTCCAGTAAAGAAAGCAGTTCCAGCTAAAAAGGCAGCGCCCGTTAAAAAAGCGGCACCAGCAAAGAAAGCTGTACCAGCAAAAAAAGCGGCTCCAGTTAAAAAGACAGCTCCTGTAAAAGTGGTTGCAAAACCTGTTCCGGCTAAGAAAGCAGCCCCTGTAAAAGTGCTTGCGGCTCCAGCTAAAAAGGCTGCACCAGTAAAGAAAGCAGCTCCTGCTAAAACTGTGGTTGCAGCAAAGCCCGCTGCAGCTCCAGCAAAGAAAGCAGCGCCTGCAAAAGCACCTGCTAAACCAGTTGCGAAAGCTCCGGTAAAGCCAGTGGTTGCAGCAAAGCCAGTAGAAAAATATGTACCTCCTGCTAAACCAGTTCCTGTAATACCTACGCCACCGGTGAAGCCAGTGCGCAAGGCTGCAGAACCGATTAAGGATATTAAAGTACCAAAGATCAACGTCAAGAGCAGTGTGCCTTATCAACCAGGTTATGTGCCAATGGAAAAGAGAAAGGAAGTTGAAAGATCAACTGAGACTTTAGTAAAATATTCTGATGCCGAATTAGCCGAGTTTAGAGATTTGATTTCAAAGAAGCTAGACGCTGCTAAAAAAGAATTAGTGTACTTGCAAGGTTTGATTACAAGAAAAGATGAAATGGGTGGAGACAATGATGATGCGAGATACATGACAATGGAAGATGGCAGTGTGAGCATGGAAAGAGAGCAAATGGGGCAAATGGCTAGTCGTCAAATCACTTTCATCGATCACTTAGAGAAAGCCTTGATGCGCATTGAAAACAAAACCTACGGTATTTGTAGAGTAACAGGTCGCTTGATTGACAAAGCACGTTTACGCGCTGTGCCTCACGCTACTTTGAGCTTAGAAGCAAAATTAGGGTATGTAAAAAACAGCAACGATCAGTAATAAATGCAATGCGTAGGAGCTAAACCTGCCTACCATCATTAAATAGTTTTATAAAAAATTCCCGATCAATGATCGGGAATTTTTTTAGGTATTCTTTTATTTTTATGTGAATTCTTTTTATTTATTGCAGATTCAGCGTTGTGTATAGGTATGGTATACTATTTCACTTCTTGCATCTCAATTAATTTCTTATAATATCCGCCTTGTGCTAGTAAAGTTTCGTGATTGCCGCGTTCTACAATAGCACCTTTCTGTAATACAATAATTTCATCTGCATGACGGATAGTAGACAAACGGTGTGCAATCACAATGGATGTTCTGTTTTGCATCATATTGTTAATAGCATCTTGCACCAACCTCTCACTTTCTGTGTCTAAAGCAGAAGTAGCTTCGTCTAAAATTAAGATGGGAGGATTTTTTAACACGGCTCTTGCAATGGTTAAACGTTGACGCTCACCACCACTTAGTTTACTTCCACGATCTCCAATCATAGAAGTAAATCCGCCTTCTTTTTTTATAATAAAGTCATAGGCATTGGCAATCTTTGCTGCAGCTATAATCTCATCCATGGTTGCCTCTGGTTTTCCTAAAGCAATATTGGCAGCAATGGTATCATTGAACAAGATTGGTTCTTGTGTTACGATACTGATCAGTTGTCTTAAGCTATGTAAACTATAGTCTTTAATATTTTTCCCATCAATGTACAAATTACCTGTAGTGACATCATGGAATCTAGGCACCAAGTCTGCTAGTGTGCTCTTTCCTGCACCAGAAGAACCGACCAAAGCTACAGTAGTTCCCTTTTTAATAGTCAATTCAATATGATTCAAAATACTTGCATCATGGTAAGCAAATCCAACATTGTCAAAATGAATTGTTTCTTTAAATCCATCTATTGAAATAGGAGCTAAAGATTCTTCCACCGTATTTGGCGCTTCTAATATCTCATTCAATCTATCCAAGGTAGCAGTACCTCTGTTTACGTTGTAAATAGCCTGGGACAAGGCTTTCGCAGGATTAATAATTTGCGAGAATAAAGCAACGTAAGTGATAAAAGAACCAGGGGATAAAATATCACCACTTAAAACTAGTTTACCTCCAAACCAAAGTACGCCACATAAAATAGTGACGCCTAAAAATTCAGATACAGGCGAAGCAAGGTCACGGCGGTTAAGTATTTTATTTTTTAAAGCAAAAATATCATTTACTAATCCATAAAATTGTCCTTTCACTTTTCCTTCCGCATTAAATGCTTTAATAATTCTTAAGCCTGTCAATGTCTCTTCCATTTGACTTAGAATCTCACCCCATTTAACTTGTGCACTATTGGTGTGCTTTTTTAAACTACGTCCAATTCTACCTACGATAAAACCAGCAACTGGCAATAAGATGAATACAAACAAAGTAAGCTTTGCACTAATTAAGAACAAGAAAATTAGAATACCAATAATGGTTAGCGGCTCTTTAATCAAGCCTTCTAGTGCGCTAATTACAGAACTTTCTAATTCAGCAATATCATTGGAAGCTCTACTTAATATATCTCCTTTTCTTTTTTCAGTAAAATATCCAACGGGCAACTGCAAGATTTTGTCATATAAAAGCTTGGAATATTTCTTGGTCACCATATTGCGTATCGGTGCTAGAAAATAAAAGGCGAGGTATAAAAATAAATTCTTGAAAAAGATAGATACGATGATGAATAGACAAATCCACCCCAACGCATAGGCTTTACCATTGGCCTTAATAATATCTTGTAAAAATTGGTAAATCAGGTCTTTAAGGTTGGCCGAATCTGTAACAGATACAGGTGTAAGACTCGCAAAAGCATTGTTCCCAAAGATGAGATCAAGGAATGGGGTTAGCATACCCAATGAAAACAAGCTAAATAGGATCGACAATAAGATAAATAGACCGTACCAGCCCATATAGGTCTTGTATTCCTTGATATAACTTACAATGCGAAAAAATTTCTTCATAATTAAAACTATTCCCTCAGAATAATCAGCAAAGTAACTAATTTTACAGCGAATCAACGACTTTGATTATGGAAGAAGGAAAAAGGCAGAAACAAGTAGCTGGGGCAATACAAAGCACCATGAATGATATTTTTTTAAAATTGGGCTTAAACCATTTACAAGGCGGGATGATATCCATCTCCACTGTAAAAGTGACCCCAGATTTATTAGAAGCGAGAATCTATTTGAGTTTATATCAAGTAGCAGACCAAGAAGCTTGCTTTAAAAAGATACAGGCTCAGGCCTGGGATATTAAAAAGCATCTTCAAGAAGCGATGAAACATCAACTAAGACGTATCCCCGTTTTGCATTTTTATTTAGATGACACTTTGGATTATGTCTTTAAAATGGATGAGATTTTAAAAAACCTATAAGTTGCATTTTCTATTTGCTTGGCGTTATTTTAGGGGCAAGTATTCCTTTCAGGCAATACAGCTCATTGCTTGGGTAAGTGTTTTTGCTATCGCAATAGGCACCGCTGCGCTACTGATTATATTAAGTGTCTCTAACGGCTTCTCCGACATTGTCAAAGGATTGTATGCAGATTTCTATGCAGACATACGTGTAGTGCCGAAGTCTGCTAAATTCACCCACTTCACCAATAGTCAGTTTAGCGCTATCTCTCAGATTCCTGGAGTTAATTATGCAAGTGGCATTGTAGAACAAAAAGCAATCATCACAAGAAATACAGAACAAGCAGTAGTACTTGTTAAGGGAGTTGATTCAAATTATAGTCGCATTAATAAAGTCAACCAATATTTGAAGCGTGGCGAATTTTCAGTTGGCAATATTGACTCGCCCAAATTAGTCTTAGGCATAGGTGTAGAAGAAAAGTTATTACTATTTAATACAGCACTAGGAGACAGCTTATCGTTAATAGCAGTGGGCAGGTCGGGTAAGTCATTGCAGTCTATGGACCAGCTAAATCAATTGGTTGCAGTGCAGTCTGGTGCTTTTTCTGTGCAACAGGAATTCGATATTCAATATGTTTTTACCTCTAATAAATTTGCACAATATCTATTTGACTTGGATAGTAATCAATACTCTGGCATAGAGTTGTCGATTGACCTTGCAAAAGAAAAACAAGTTTCTGCAGATTTAAAAAAGTTATTAGGTGCTAACTTTTTAGTGCAAAATAAATACCAACAAAATGCGGACTTGTATAAAATCATGGAAATTGAAAAGTGGATCATATTTGCTATTCTCGCATTAATCATGATGGTCGCTTCTTTTAATCTTGTTGGGGCATTAACCATGCTAGTTTTAGAAAAACAAAAAGACATTCATGTTTTACATGCGATGGGTGCAAGTGCTGCTACGATTCAAAAAATATTCCTGAGTTTGTCAATCGTGATGGCAATGACTGGTGCAATAATTGGAGGCGTCATCGCTTCTATTGTGGTATTCGTGCAGACAAAGTTTCATTTAATCAAACTACAAGGTTTGAGCTTTGTAATTGACTATTATCCTGTGAAAGCCATGTGGGCAGACTACCTAGCCGTAATTGGATTAGTTGTTTTTATCGCCATAGTAGCTGGATGGATACCAGCAAAAAAAGCGGGTGCGAGAATCTTTGAAAAAATAGGACAGCACTAAAAATCGCCTAAAGTCATTTCTAATTGACCTAATGCATTTTCCAACTGAGCGTCATTTGGTGCTATTCCATGCCACTCATGTCCAGTTTCCATAAAATCTACTCCTTTACCCATCACCGTCTTCATTAATATTACTATCGGTTTCCCTTGACCAGTCAATGTTTTTGCATGCTCTAGCGTAGCAACAATTTCGTCCATATTGTGCCCATCCATATGCAATACAGTCCAATGGAAAGCGCTAAACTTATCTTCAAGATTGTCTAAGTTCAACACCTTACTTAGTGGGCCATCAATTTGCTGACCATTCACATCAATCGTAGCAATATAGTTATCTACTTTATTGTGCGCTGCAAACATAATCGCTTCCCAGTTTTGGCCTTCTTGTAATTCACCATCACCGTGTAAAGAATAAACAATACGGTCGTCTTGGTTATATTTTTTTGCTAAAGCAGCACCAATTGCGACACTCATTCCTTGTCCTAAAGAACCACTCGCAATACGAATGCCAGGTAAGTGCTCATGTGTTGTTGGGTGACCTTGTAATCGAGAATTGATCATTCTGAATGTAGCCAATTCTTTCACGTCAAAATAGCCAGACCTAGCCAATACGGAATAGAATACAGGGGAAATATGTCCATTGGATAAAAAGAAAAGATCTTCGCCTTTTCCGTCCATGTTAAATGACGGATCATGCTTTAAGATTTTAAAATAAAGCGCGGTTAAAAAATCTGTACAGCCTAAAGAGCCACCTGGATGACCACTTTGTTGTGCATGCACCATTCTTACGATATCTCTTCTTACTTGTGAGGCTGTTCTTTTTAATTCCGCTGTTGACATAATGTTGTTTTAACGATATGGGCAAAGATAGAAAAATTAGTACCACAAAAAAAGGTCGGGGAAGAATACCAAGGATTTATTAGCTTTGCCTTCGCAAAACATTGAATTATGTCAGAGGAATTAAAGAAAATAAGTACAGAAGCTGAAAACGGCATGAAAAAGGCCATCAATCACCTAGAAATAGAATTATCTAAGATTAGAGCTGGAAAAGCTAGTCCTTCTATTTTGGAAGGGGTGAATGTGGATTATTACGGTGCACCTACGGCTATTAGTCAGGTAGCGAACGTACAAGTGCTTGACGCCAGAACAATCAGCATACAACCTTGGGAGAAGAATATGTTGGCTTTAATTGAAAGGGCTATCATGGGTGCTAATATTGGTATCACACCACAAAACGACGGGGTGAATATTCGTTTATTCATGCCTCCATTGACAGAGGAGCGTAGAAAAGAAATGGTAAAGAAGGCTGCTGGAGAAGGAGAACACAGCAAAGTAGCCATTCGTAATATTAGAAGAGACCATATTGAGCAAGTGAAGAAATTGCAAAAAGACGGAACAAGTGAAGATATTTGCAAGGGTGCCGAAGACGCCATCCAAGCTTTAACCGATAAGCATATCGCTTTAGTGGAAAAACATTTAGAAGCAAAAGAAAAAGAAATTATGACTGTTTAATAGTACTGCAATTAAATCTTTTAATTTTATATCCTATTGGCCTTCAATTTTTATTGAGGGCCTTTTTGTTTTAAAAAGGGAATAAAATTCAAATTGCCTCTATTGACGATATACACGCCAAATAAAATTATTCCTAAGCAAATCACTTGAAAAAGGGTCAAAGACTCACCGTAAGCAATGCCCCATGCTACCGCTACTATTGGGATGCCGTAAGTCACCAATGAGCCAAATAAAATTCCTGCTTTTTTGACAAGGTAGTAAAATAAAATAGACGCCATAGAGGTGCCTACCATCCCTAAGATGCTACTGGTTAGTGTGCTATGTAATATTAGCGGGTCTGTAAAATCGTTCTTAAAAAAACCTGTAAAATATAGCACTGCCGCACTAGGAAGAATTAAGAAAGCAAATGCCACTGAAGCTATTTGAATGGGGCCAATCTCTTTTAAATACCTACCTACTGTATGCACATTAATGCCATACATTAAAGTGGCCAGTAACACAAGACTAGCATAAGACAGATGTTCAAAATGAAGTTCTTTACCAGTTAGTAGTAAAAAACTTAGTCCAATGAATCCAATCAAAATGCCTACAACTTTAATTGCACTTGTTTGTGCCTGATAAAACACAACACCAACAATGATGGTAAACAATGGAGTAAGTGAATTTAAAATACCAGCTAAAGCACTGTCGATTTTAGTTTCTGCAATACAAAAAAGATAGGCGGGAATAAAATTACCTACTACCCCTGATACAATTACTGTCAACATTTTATCTTTTGGAATTTTACTAAATGCTTTTACAGCAAATGGCAATAAAACGAGTCCTGCAAATAACATCCTAAGTGAAGCTACTTGATAGGGTGAAAATGCTTTTAAGCCCTCTTTAATTAAAATAAAAGAACTACCCCATACAATCGATAATAAGGCAAATACAAGCCAGTTAAGCCACTTTTGTTGCATCCGTATTGGTTTTGAACAAAGATGCCTCATTTTGGCTAAAAAATGGATAAATATCGCTTTCTTTGCAAGGATGAACCAGCATAATAATTATTCGATTAAAGTAGACCAATTTGAAGGTCCATTTGACCTTTTATTGTTCTTTATTGAGCGTGATGAAATGGATATTTATAATATTCAAATCACAAAAATTATAAACGATTTCTTGGAGTTTATACATGGACAAGACAAGCTAAATATTGAATTAAGTAGTGAGTTTATTTTGTTTGTATCTACGCTTATGCGTATAAAAGCAAAACTATTATTACCAAGAAAAGAAATTGATGCATCAGGTAATGAGATTGATCCTAGACAGGAATTAATTGACAAGATATTAGAGTACAAAAAATATAAAGAAGCAGCTGTTCAAATGGCTGACTTAGAGGCCATGAGGATGTTGATGCTCAAGCGAGGTAATATCCAAAAAGAAATGTCTTTAGTGGGCGAGGAAGCTGCAGAAGGAACTGAGTTACAGACAGTGACTTTGTTTAAATTAATGAAGGCTTTTGAAAAAGTGATGACGCGTGTTCAAGATCGTCAGAACAAGCCAGTGCACACTGTAGTTAGGTATAATTACACTATGGAGGGCAGTAGAACACATTTATTGACGATGGTAGAAGAAGCGAAAACAGTTGCATTCGAAAAAGTGTTCGACATATGTGAAGACCGCGTACATGCTTTATTCTTATTCTTATCTATTTTAGAATTGGCCCAACAGAAGTATATGAAACTAATGGTTGGAGAAGGGCGTAACAATTTCATCCTTGAATGGAATGAAAACAGAGAAGATGATTTAGAGCCAGGTTACATTGAGCAAACAGATTCTTACGAAACAAAATTTGACCAAACTTCATTTGGAGATGCACCTGAAGAAGAGGGCGATTTTGATCCTAGCTTAAATTAATTAACCTGCTGTTAAAACAGTATTTCCAAGTAAAGTTTTTACTGCATTAGCTATTGCCAAGGCGTCGAAATGACACTCTTGTTGCAATTCTTTTACTGTACCGTGTTCTACTAAAGCGTCTGGTATACCAAGTATGCGCACTTGACTATGGTAGTTGTGTTCGTTCATGAATTCCAATACCGCAGAGCCTAATCCACCAACAACAGTAGCATCTTCCACAGTGACTACTTTGTCATAATTTTGGAATACTTCGTGCAACATTGCTTCATCAATTGGTTTAACAAAACGCATGTCGTAATGTGCCGGATCAATGCCTTCTAATCGTAAATTTCGGATGGCTGTTTGTGCGTTGTTTCCAGGATGGCCAAAGGTTAAAATAGCTATATCTTTTCCTTCTTTTAATCTTCGTCCTTGACCAATGGTCAATTGTTCAAAAGGTTTTTTCCAATCCACCATCACCCCTTCGCCTCTTGGATATCGAATCACAAATGGAAGTTCAGTAGTTGGCAATTGTGCAGTATACATTAGGTTTCTTAATTCTTGCTCATTCATTGGAGCAGCAATAATTAAATTCGGTATACATCTAAAAAAAGCAATATCATAACAACCGTGATGCGTAGGTCCATCTTCTCCGACTAGGCCAGCACGATCTAAACAAAATACAACAGGTAATTTCTGCAATGCAACATCATGTATTACTTGATCATAGGCACGTTGCATGAAAGAAGAGTAAATATTACAAAAAGCTTTTACACCTTGTGTTGCTAATCCAGCACTTAATGTTACAGCGTGTTGTTCGCAAATGCCAACATCAAAAGCACGGTCAGGCATTGCTTCCATCATAAATTTCATAGAAGATCCACTAGGCATTGCAGGTGTAACGCCCATAATCATTGGGTTCATTTCTGCTAATTCTACTAGTGTTAAACCAAAAACATCTTGGTATTTTGGTGGCTGAGGGGTCTCAATTTTTTTCTTGATGATCTCACCAGTCAATTTATCAAATAAACCAGGCGCATGCCATTTGGTTTGGTCTTTTTCGGCTAGCTCGTATCCTTTGCCCTTTACAGTGAGTACATGGAGGATTTTTGGACCAGGAATTTCTCTCAAGTCCCTCAACGTATCTACTAAATTGGTAATATTATGCCCATCAATGGGTCCAAAATAGCGTAATTGTAATGCTTCAAATAGATTGCTGCTTTTGGATACCATGCCTTTTAATCCAGCTTCTACTTTAGAGGCCATATCTCTTGTAAAGGTTTTGCCAATAGGCAACTTGCCCATTAAGTCCCAAAGCTCATCTCTAAATTTATTGTAAGTTGGAGAAGTGCTAATATCCGTCAAATATTCTTTAAGCGCGCCCACATTTGGGTCGATGCTCATACAATTGTCGTTCAAAATAATCAATACATCGCTGTCGGCAACTCCAGCGTGGTTCATTGCCTCAAAAGCCATACCGGCAGTCATAGATCCGTCGCCAATAATTGCTACAGACTTTCTGTTCTCGCCCTTGTATTTAGCCGCCATAGACATACCCAATGCAGCAGAAATAGAGGTAGAAGAGTGTCCAACACCAAAAGTGTCATAAGGACTTTCGCTTCTTTTAGGAAAGCCACTAAGACCGTTGTATTTTCTGTTGGTCACAAATGCATCACGGCGACCTGTCAATATTTTATGTCCATAAGCCTGATGCCCCACGTCCCAAACTAGTTGGTCGTATGGTGTATTGTACACATAATGCAAGGCTACACTGAGTTCTACCACGCCCAAGCTTGCTGCAAAATGGCCACCATGCACACTTACTACATCAATGATGTATTGACGTAATTCATCACATACCTGATGTAATTTCTCCCTTGAGACTTTTTTTAAGTCATCGGGGTTGTCAATATTTTTTAATAAGGGGCCGGCCTCAATTAGCATGCTGAAATTTTAATACTGTAAAAGTAAGTTAATAACATAAATAGTAGGCAAAAGTTTAATGTTATTTAGCCTTGCCGACAAACCAACTATTTGACCATTAATCCAATTAATAAGCAAGTAAGGAGCTTAAAATAGGTAAATTTGACTACCATGAATAAAACTACGCGCAATTTCTTGATTTGTCAATTTGCTGGATGGTTTACCTATGCAATGACTGTAGTCTTTTTTGCCTATTTATTGGAAAAGCAGCTGAGTGATATTTTTTTAAAAAGAATCATTTTAACAGTTGTTTTTGGCATTATCGCCACTTCACTTTTAAGGTCGGCAATCATTGCCAATCATTTAAGGCCACCAGCGCCATCAAAACATTGGTGGAAGATGCTTGTTTTGGTTATTGTGACGATTCTACTTTTTGCCATTGTGGTGGGCGCTTTGATAGAAATATTTAGGCTTTTTGATGTACGAAATAATGGCCAAAACTTAACCAACAATCAGTTTGTTTTATCCTATTCGGAAATTATTCAAAATTGGGATAGCGAGCGGGTTGCAAAAAGATTTTTATTTAGTTTAATTTTTGACACACCTATTTTTCTTGTTTGGATATCCATCTATATTTTATGGCATTATATCGAGTTTGCTAATTCGCAAGCGATTAATAAAGTTAAATTAGAAAAAATCATCAAGGAGCTTGAACTAAAAACCATCAAGTCTCAAATTAATCCGCATTTTATTTTCAATGCATTAAATAGTATTCGAGCTCTGGTGGATGAGGATCCTAAGCGAGCAAGGCAGGCAATTACAGAGCTGAGTAATATTTTAAGAAGTAGTATTCTTGTAGACAAAGTAGAGCTCACTTCATTAGAAAAAGAATTGGCTATTGTGAAAGATTATTTAGCACTAGAATTTATCCGCTTCGCAGATCGCTTAAAAGTAGTGTATGATATTGATGACAGTATTTTAGGCAATCAAATCCCGCCAATGATGCTGCAAACACTGGTAGAGAACGCGATTAAACACGGGTTAAGTAAATACCCGGGTGACTGCGAAATTAAATTGGTCATTAAAACATTGGATGGCAAGATGGTTGTCGAAGTAAGTAATACAGGTTTATTGATACCAGACGAGAAAGATGGATTTGGGCTTCAAAGTACAAGAGAAAGATTGCAGATATTATATGGAGGAGAAGCTGCGTTTGAAATATATCAATCAGCGCCTAATCAAGTGACAGCGAAATTAATTATCCCTACAGTTTAATTCAAAAAATGCATTTTATGCCAACGACACCAATTAAAGCAATTATCATTGACGACGAAAGACTAGCTCGTAATGAATTAAAAAAATTACTAGAACTACATCCCGAAATTCAAATCATCGACGAAGCGAGTAATGTAGACGAGGGTGTAGAGAAGATAGACTTATCAAGGCCTGATTTGATTTTTTTAGATATTCAAATGCCAGGTAAAACTGGGTTTGATTTATTGGCAGAAATAGAAAAATCTCCACGTGTTATTTTCACCACTGCGTATGATGAATTTGCTTTGAAAGCTTTTGAGGTAAACGCTTTAGATTATTTATTAAAACCGATTGATCCAAAAAGATTGGCGGATGCTATACAAAAATTGCAAACCGAAATTGCGCTTGAGCAAGCAAGTTTATTGGGCGTAAATAGAGGTCCATTGACAGAAGTAGATCAAGTATTTGTTAAAGACGGGGAACGTTGTTGGTTTGTGAAATTAGCAGAAATAAGACTTTTCGAAAGTGTAGGTAATTATGCCAAAGTATATTTCTCTACCAACAAGCCTTTGATTTTAAAATCATTAAATTCACTTGAGGAAAGATTAGATGAACGCGTTTTCTTTAGAGCCAACAGAAAACATATCATCAATTTACATTGGATCGAAAAAATAGAACCATACTTTAATGGGGGCTTATTAGTTGAGCTTAAAGGCGGAGAAAAAATAGAAATCAGCCGTCGTCAAACAGTCAAATTTAAAGAGATGATGAGCTTCTAAAAGAGATAAGCTATAGCTGTATTAATTCAAACTATGGATTGCATCAGCAATCATTTGGATTAAGCTAGGGTCTTTTTCTGCTGCATTGCCCACAACAATGATATCTGCGCCTGCTTTGCAGTTCTCGATAGCTTTTTCTGGTGTGGTTATGCCTCCCCCTACTATCAAAGGAGTTTGAGTGTGTTTGGACACCTGTTGAATCATACCTGAAGGGATCGCATTTTTTGCACCACTTCCTGCATCCATATAAGTCACTTTCAATCCTAACATCTCACCGGCCATTGCAGTACATGCTGCAATATCATTTTTATTAGCTGGGATTGGATTGGTATTGGAGATGTAAGATACTGTTGTTGGAGATCCTCCGTCAATCAACATATAACCAACCGGAATAATTTCCAATCCACTTTGCTTTACAAAAGGAGCACTAATTACATGTTGACCAATTAGTAATTCAGGGTTTCTTCCAGAAATTAAAGAAAGGTATAATAAAGCATCTGCCTTGGGTGTGATTTGATCAGGCGAGCCAGGGAACAGTACTACAGGAATAGCGCATTGAGCTTTGATTTGAGTGACCATTTGATCTAATGTATCTGTCACCACCAAGCTTCCTCCGACAAAAATATAGTCCACTTTTGCCTGTACTGCTAGGGCAATTGTCTTCTCTAAGCCAACAGTGTCAAGCTTATCGGGGTCAATTAAGACAGCGAAAGCCTTTTGTTGCTTTGTTTTTTTATCTAGGATACTTTGGTATACTTTATTGCTCATCGTGCACAAAATTATCAATTTAAATTATATAATCCCGTGGATCTCCATTTATTACAAAAAAAAATTATAAATCAAGGTTTTTTTTGCTAAGAAACTAACATAGCCTGGGGATAAATCACGCAAATCAACTGGGATGTAGGGTTTGGAATTGTTCAGACAGATTTTCCACACCTGTTGATATTTCAGTTAGCTAAGTATCAAAATAGAAAGATATTTTCGTCTACCCGTAAAGGTTTTTGAAACTGATGCGGGAGTTCCCCGTAATTACTATAAAAAATTGTATAAGACCATGGCTAACCCAAAAACAAAAAAAGGCTTAGAATTTAAGCGCAGATTCACGATCGATGGCGTGAGTCCTTTCGAACAGTTCGAGTATGATTACAGAGACAGTGTCATCAAAAATCCAAATGGAGAGAAGGTGTTCGAAATGACCAATGTAGAAGTTCCAAAACAATGGAGCCAGATCGCAACGGACATTCTTGCACAAAAGTACTTTAGAAAAGCGGGTGTTCCTCAAGCTGACGGTTCATTAGGCAGAGAAACAACGGTGAAGCAAGTAGCACATCGTATGGCAAACTGTTGGAGAGTTTGGGGAGAGCGTTATGGTTACTTTGCCACTAAAAATGACGCACAAGTATTTTACGAAGAATTAGTTTACAGTATATTAAACCAGGCTTGTGTGCCTAACTCGCCACAGTGGTTTAACACGGGGTTACACGAAAGCTATGGTATTACAGGTGGTGCACAAGGTCACTATTATGTAGACCCTATCGACAAGCAATTAAAGAGATCTACAAGTGCTTATGAGCGTCCACAGCCACACGCTTGTTTCATCTTAAGCGTTAACGACGACTTAGTGAATGAAGGCGGTATCATGGACTTATGGACAAGAGAAGCAAGAATTTTCAAATATGGTTCTGGAGTAGGTACCAACTTCTCTCAAATTCGTGGAGCTAACGAAAAGTTAAGTGGTGGTGGTTCTTCAAGTGGCTTAATGAGCTTCTTAAAAATTGGAGACCGCGCTGCGGGGGCAATTAAATCTGGTGGAACGACACGTCGTGCTGCTAAAATGGTATGTTTAGATTTAGATCACCCAGAGATTTTAGAATTCATCAATTGGAAAGTACAAGAAGAAGATAAAGTAGCAGCTTTAGTTGCTGCAGGATATGATAACGGATATGAAGGAGAAGCTTATGCAACTGTTTCAGGTCAAAACTCAAACAACTCTGTCCGCATTCCAAATAGCTTCTTCAAAGCTTTATCTGAAGATGGAAACTGGGATCTAACTGCACGTACAGATGGCCGTGTGATGAAATCTATTCCTGCAAGAGAAGTATGGGAGCAAATAGCGAATGCTGCTTGGCGTTGTGCAGATCCAGGTACACAATATGACACGACTATTAACGAGTGGCATACCTGTCCTAAAGGTGGACGTATCAATGCATCTAACCCATGTTCAGAATACATGTTCCTAGATAACACTGCGTGTAATTTGGCTTCTATCAACTTAAGAAAATTCTTCGATGAGTCTGATAACTCATTCGATGTGGAAGGTTTTGAATACACGACAAGATTATGGCAGACTGTGTTAGAGATATCTATTTTAATGGCGCAGTTCCCTTCTAAAGAAGTAGCTCAATTATCTTATGACTATAGAACTACAGGTTTAGGTTTTGCCAACCTAGGTTCTATGTTAATGGTAAGTGGTATTGCTTATGATAGTGAGGAAGCACGTGGTATTGCGGGTGCAATCAGTGCGATCATGACAGGTATTGCCTACAAGACCTCTGCAGAGATGGCATCTTTCTTAGGTGCATTCGATAGATACGAAGAAAATAAGGAAGACATGTTACGTGTTATGCGTAATCACCGTGCTGCAGCTTATGATGCTGAAGATGCATACGAAGGCATTGAAATCAAGCCTCAAGGTATCAAAGCACAATTCACTCCTGACTACTTATTGAAAGCAGCTACAAAAGCATGGGATGATGCTGTTCAGTACGGAGAGAAATATGGTTACCGTAACGCTCAAACAACTGTAATTGCTCCAACAGGAACCATTGGTTTAGTAATGGATTGTGATACAACAGGTGTTGAGCCAGATTTCGCATTAGTGAAGTTTAAAAAATTATCTGGTGGTGGCTATTTCAAAATCATCAACCAATCAGTTCCACAAGCATTAAAGAATTTAAAATATACACCTGCACAAGTAGACGCAATCGTCAACTTCGCGGTGGGTCATGCAAGCTTCGAAGGTGCTCCTTATATCAATAACAAAAGCTTATTGGCTA
>CAZAOF010000005.1:6970-35458 GCA_964486665.1 uncultured Sediminibacterium sp. | reverse complement strand
GATGATTTTGTGGTACTTCTGGAAATAAACGACTTAAAAATGGATTCATCCATTTTGCTAATTTCTGTATAGCACCTGCTTTTTCTGCAATATTCATTAATCCTAAAAAAAAGACCATGGTGCCAGCTAGTGGGAAAGCCACATCAATTACCGATGATTTAGCTGAATCAAATAATCCATCTGCAAGCAATTTAAAGATCTCTGTATCGCCTAAAAAGATCAATTTACATAGCGCAACTACAAATGCTATTACAAAAAATGCGATCCAGATAATATTCAATGCCATATCTAATTGTTTATGGTACTAATATAGCCCATTTTGCAATTAGAATTGTATTTTTGCAGCCATAAACAATCTAAAATAACATGGCTTTACAGGCAGGAATTGTGGGTTTACCTAATGTTGGCAAATCAACCTTATTTAACGCAGTTAGTAATAGTGCAAAAGCACAAGCAAGTAATTATCGTTTTTGTACTATCGAACCCAATGTGGGCTTAGTGGATGTGCCAGATGTGCGCATCAGCCAACTAGCGGAATTAATAAATCCAACGAGGGTCGTACCAACACAATTAGAAATTGTTGATATTGCAGGCTTAGTAAAGGGAGCCAGTAAAGGAGAAGGTTTAGGGAATAAATTCCTTGCAAACATTAGAGAAGTAAGTGCAATAATCCATGTAATTAGATGTTTCGAAGACGAAAATGTTTTAAGAGAAGAAGGTAAGATCAATCCAATTGGTGACAAAGATATTATTGAAACAGAGTTACAGTTAAAGGATTTAGATAGTGTTGAGAAGAAAATTCAACGAACAGAAAAGATGGCTAAAACAGATCCTAAGGCTAAGGTAGAACTAGATGTTTTACTAAAATGTAAAGCACATTTAGAAGATGGCAAAAGCATTCGTTCTTTAGATTTGTCTAAAGAGGACTATACTGCTATCGCAGATAGTTTTTTATTAACCGCTAAGCCAGTGATGTATGTCGCAAATGTTGACGAAGCATCTATGCATACTGGAAATGCCTTTTCAGAGCAATTAGTTCAAATGGCTAAACAAGAAGGTGCAGAAGTGATTGTTATGTGTAATAATATAGAAGCGCAGATTTCTGAGCTGGAAGATGCAGATGACAAAGCTTTGTTTATGGAAGAGTATCAAATGAAAGAGCCCGCATTAAATAGATTAATTCAGACTGCTTATAAATTATTAAAACTTGAGACCTATTTCACTGCTGGTGTGCAAGAAGTAAGAGCTTGGACAATTGGTTCTGGATGGAAAGCGCCACAAGCAGCAAGTGTCATTCACACTGATTTTGAAAAAGGGTTCATTAAAGCAGAAGTAATCGCTTTTGAAGACTATATAAAATATAAAAGCGAAGCAGCCTGTCGAGATAATGGCAAACTAAGAATTGAGGGTAAAGAATACATTGTAAAAGATGGCGATGTAATGCACTTTAGGTTTAACGTATAAACTTGTATGAAAAGAATACTTATCGTATTAATGGGGGTTTTTGTGATTGCTTGTAACAATGAAAATAATACAAGTGATCCTCTTATGAATGAACAAAATGCAGGAACTGGTAACTTAGAAGCACCCGTTGCATTAGCTTACACTATAGAGAAAGTCTATACACATGATACGAGCTCATATACTCAAGGGCTAGAATGGTATAATAATAAATTATATGAGAGTACTGGACTAAAAGGAAAAAGTAGATTGTATCAGATGGATACGAATCTTGTTGCTAACGGCAATGAACTTGTATTACCTGCTAACTATTTTGGTGAAGGCATCACTATATTTAAAGATAAAATTTATCAATTAACCTGGGAAGAACATAAGGTATTTGTATACGATGCAAAAACATTAAAAAAAGTAAAAGAATTAGCTTGGCCCTATGAAGGCTGGGGTTTAACACATAATGACAGCGCTATCATCGTTTCAACAGGCAGTAGTAATCTTTATTTTGTAAATCCTGATGACTTCTCAATACAGAAAACAATAGGTGTTTATCATCAATATGGATACCAAAACATGCTCAATGAATTGGAATATGTAAATGGCAAAATTTGGGCTAATATTTATGGGCAAAATGAAATTGTAGTCATAGATCCTCTTTCTGGAAAAATTATCAACAAAATAGATTTTACCAATTTACTAGCTCAAGCTAAAGTAAAATATAACCCTTTAAGTGTTGACGCTGGTTATGTATTAAATGGGATTGCATATAAAGCAGCAACGAATACCTATTTTATAACAGGGAAATGCTGGCCAGTAGTGGTAGAAGTTAAAATTAACTAAATTTGATTAGTTTGTTTTTTTACTTCATAGATAATACTACTTGTTTTCGATGTATCATACATGGCTAATAGATTAGACATAGCTCCAACAATAAACGCAACGATAGGCCCAATTATCTTATTCTTTTTATATTTCTCACTTAGTAAACTGACATAAAAACTATCAAACCACATTGGTTTTAAAGACACAATTTCGAATCCTATTTCATTTAATAAAATAGACATTGACTTTGGAGAAAAATGATATAAATGTCTTGGTAAATCATATGCAGCCCAAAATTTATTATAATATTTTGCATCTAAGCTTGTGTAATTTGGAACTGCAATAATTAATCTTCCGTTATGCTTTAGGCTCTTTAAACATTGTGTCAAATAAGGTTTTAAATCATGAACATGTTCTAAAACATGCCACATGGTAATTACATCGTATTGATTTACTGGTAAAGTATAGAGTGTATCTGAAGCAGCTAAATGAATTTGATAATTTTCCAATGCTTTAGCCCTTGTATTTTCATCTGGTTCTAAACCTTTTACATTCCAACCCTTTTTTTGCATTGCATGAACAAATGCACCTGTTCCTGCACCAATGTCTAAAAGATGTCCTTTATACCCTGTAAATAAGGATTGTACCCATTGTGTTTTCTGTGCCAATGTTCTTGTTCTCACTTTATGGTAAAGACTATTCATCCAGCCTTCTTTGACGTCCGTATGTGAAATATACTCAACAAATTTATAGTACTGCCCTATCTCATCTTGTGAAGGTATAGGATTAGTAAACCTTGCTGTACACTTATTACAATGAACAATGCTAAAAATAGATTGTGTTAAAGAGTAGTCTTGACTTTGTATTACAGTGGAAGTATCGTTGCTATTACAAATTGGACATTTCATTTTTAATTATTTTAAAAGTATTGCCAATAATGCCAAAATAGCAATCAACAATGGTAACCACCACCAGTTTGTCTTAGCATCAGTAAAATTATTTTCAGATTGATCTTCAACCAATACTTTATTAATTTGTAAGGACTGATAGTAAGTTGACTTATTGAAATTGGAAGTTAATGTATACTGCCCATTCACTAGTGACAATTGTCCAATACTTCCTAAATCTATTGTATTGTTATGTTGTAATTGATTCGTAAAGAAAGATGCGTAATCAATCATAGCCTGTTCAATTGTACAATCTAAGTAATCAGACAAATAGATGTAAAATAATTTACTTGGTTTTGTCTTTTCTTCACCAATTGGTTCAAATACAATTTTTTCAACGGGAGCATGGTATTGCTCGTTCATTAATTGTGCATCTTGTTGATCTAATATAATTTGTCCAATCGAAGGGATCATCAAATGACCGTGTTCCAGGAAATATTTTTCAATAGTTAAAAGCATCATTACTTTATAAATTTATATTGTATTCCAGCAATAAACTGAATACCTAACGACGGGTAATTAGCCCATCTTTGATATTGTTGGTTCAATAAGTTATCACCTTTTGCCCAAAAAGACCAATTTTTAGTTAGTTCATACTGCATTCCAGCATTTAAGACAAAGGTATTATTTAATTGATATGCAGCTGCATTGCCACTATTGGTTTTTGAACCCGTCCAAAATTGTGCAGCAGCATCAAAATTCATTTTTTTGGACATATTCCAATTAAATTGAGAATTTAATTCTAAAGGTAAAATACCCCATGCCTGTTCATTCTCGCGAATCAAGTTAAATTGAATATACTTAAAATGATTTTTCCATAATAACTTGTCGCTAAATTGATATCTAAAATCACCTTTCAATTCAATAGCAATCGCTCTTTTTTCGAATAAAACATCAAATTTCAATCCTTCCTGCATTGGGTTATTCATTAGTTTAGTTTGATTAAAGAAAGGCAAATCTCTATAATCGTTCAATGCTAAATTAAAACTGTATTGAAGACGTTTATTTGCTGAAACATTTAATTGAACATATTTTGACTCATTGGTGGTAATAGCCAAATTTGTTGGGGCAGTAATCCAGTGATTTTGTGTAAATAATTGAGTAATTGAATTGTTATTTAAAATTGTCTTCCAACCAGCTTGAATTACATAGTTTGTATCTTTTAAATGTTTAGCAAGTTCAAATTTAGGATACAAGTAAAAACTACCGTTTACTAATGAAGGTCTAACACCCATAATTAATTTAAGCTGTTTTTTCTTTACTTCTAAAGAGGGATCCATTTGTAAAAAATAATTGTTATTTGATTGCTTGTCATAAAGATTATACTGATTGAAGCTATAATTAAAATCCATATGTAGGTTACTGTTATTTTTTAATTTAACAATAATTGGACTAGTTAGATCAATACTGATATCATTAGCTTGTTGAAATAAATTAGAATGATTAAATTTTAATAAAGGAGCATAGATGAAATTACTTTTTTCATTCATAAATTTTACTAATGATATATTAGCGCCAATAGTTGTTAACTTTTGTTCAAAATTACTCAAAGGCAACTTTGTTGTATCAGGAACTAATCCATAACGATACCTTGATGACTGATTGAAAAATAATTGAGAATTGATTTTATTTTGATTGTTTACATGTATATCACCAAGGTACTTTATCCCAAAATCTTTCCATTTTTGTATTGGATGAGGCCCTGCAATTGATTCATTTAAAATTGCTATAGAATGCGTATTGCTATTATTATCTACTAAAGTTGTTTGTGCTGAAAATAATTGATTTTCATAATTACCCATGCCCACTTTTAAATTAGTAGTATTATTAATTTTAAATAGGCTATCTTTTTTAATTGCTCTTGGAACTAGTGCGATAGGTTGGTATTGAAAACTTAAATTTTGACTTGGAACCTGATAGGATAGTATAATTGAACTCGTGTCAACCAATGCAGTGGCATTTGAAAAACTAATTTTTGAAAGACTTTTAAGTTGAGGCTTAAAGGCAGAGACAATAGTAACTACTTTTTCAGGAACCGTATCTGTTGTTTTAATCAATAAAGCTTCTACTGAAGATGCTTTTATCTGATCTAAAGGAATGGCTTGTAGGATTTTATTGTTACTAGATTTCTTTAAAATAGGCTTTTTAACATATTGCTTTTTTTTATTCTTTTTACTGCTCTTAGTTGGTTTCTTCTTTTTTGAAGTATTTTTTTTGACCGTTTTTTTCTTAGAAGAAACGCTTGTTTTTGCCTTGGTATTGGACTTCTTTTGTGTATTTCCTATACTGCTAAAACAAATTAAAGCAATACATAGTAGACTGACTTTTATAAATAATTTCATAAATAAATGTTATTGAGCTTTAATTGTTTCTGTTATAGCCTTTAGTTTATCGGCAGCAATTTGCTGAAGCGATGGTATTGTTGCATTATCTGCTATACTTCTGTAGGTTGCGATGGCATTAAATGTATCATTTTGTTCACTGTATATATCACCAAGTAAGATATACGTCTTTGTAACCCAGTACTCGTAGGAAGCTTGTTTTTTAATGACATCAAAAGCGGTATTTTCAGCTAAATTGAATTTCTTTTGATTAAAATATAAATAGGCAATGGCATAATGGGCCTCTGCTGTGTAAACTGAACTATTCGATTTAATAACAGTCTGCAATATAGCTAACGCCTTAGATGTATCTTTTTGTATTAAAGACTGTTGATAAATGGCCATATTAGACATAATAATGTCATCAGCCGAACTACCCTTTTCTTGTAAAATCAATTCAGCTGTAGCTGCTGCCTCTGTCCATTTCTCTAATTTATATTGACACCTTAACAACCCTTTAATAGCCTCGTTTTTTTGTTCTTGTTGAGTCGTATAGGTAAGAACAAGTTTAAAATATTTTTCCGCAGCTACATAATCTTTAATGTTAAAATAATGTAGCCTAGCAGCTATGATGGATGCTCTTTCGGCGTATTTATTAGGTGCTTTATTTGCAATTTGTCCAAAATAATTAGCTGCTGAATCATATTGTTCCATAGAATAAGCTGTTTCAGCTAATAAATTATAGGCATCTAATTGGTAGTTTCCTTCGGGATAAAGCGCTAGGTATTTTTTAAACCCATTGATTGCTGTAGTGTATTGCTTATTTTCATATTGAATAATAGCTGCTCTGAAGATTAAGGAGTCCTGCTCATTCATTGATAATGGTTTACCAAAATCGTTCATAAATTGTACATAAGACTCTGGTTGTTGATCTTCTATAAATATATTTCTTATGTACTCAACTGCATTATTACTTTCTTCGGCATTAGGAAATGCCATGTATAAAGATTTAAAATTCTGTAAAGCTTCTTGATTTTTATTTAAATTAAAATAAACGATTCCTAATTTATAATAAGCTGCAGGGTAAAATTCTGTGGCTTTATTATCTTGTAACACTTTAGCTAAAGGAGTTATTGCATCTTGAAACTGTTCTTTACTCGTATAAAAATCAGCTAATTCCATTCTAGCATCACTTAGGTATTTTGATTGACTGTAATCGAATTCATAACTGTTTAATATTTTAAGCTTTTCCTTATTCAATCCTAGTGCACCGTAAATAATTGCCTTTTGTAATGTGGCATAGTCCTCGAAATTCCATCCTAAATCAATAATTTTTTGATATGATTTTAAGGCTTGTTTGTATTGCTTTGTCATAAATTGACAATCTGCTAACCTGACCAAAGCATCTTTTTGATAAGAACTTGCTGCAGCATATGGATTAAAATCTGCAGCTAATGTGAATAGTTGAAGGGCTTTACTATAATTGTTGTTTTTTAAATAACTATAGCCTAATGTGTATTGTGCATGTTTTTGTGTAATCTCCCCTATTTCTACTGGATCAATTAAATATTTTTCTAATTGTATAATAGCCTCATCGATCCTCCCCAATTTATAGGCTATTTCACCTAACCAAAAGCTGGTTTGTGCTAACACCTTGTTATTATAGGGAAGATTTTGAACTTGTTTGAATAGTTCATACGCTTGTTCATTTTGACCGTCATTAATGAACAACGCAGCTTTACCATAAACTATATTTGGATATAATTTTAATAACGCCTCATCCAAAGTGTCCATCTTTTGGTAAACTTCATAAGCTTTACTAAAATCATTACTGTATGCCAATGCAGTTACATATAGATTCTTCAGTTCACTTTGATAAATACTTTCAGGATATAATGAATTGAATTTATCAATAGACTGTAAAGCAATGCTATATTCTTTTAGTTCTAGAGACAATTTAGCGTAATTGAACAAGGCAATTTCTTTTTGTTCAAGATTTTGACTTTTTGTTGCACAGAGTAAAAAAGCATTTTTAGCACCCATTTTATCATTCACTTTTAAATAAGAAGTGGCTAATAAATACATACTGTTTTGTCCTAATGAATCTTCGACATTTGCTAATTTCTTAAACCCTTCAATGGCTTCGTTCCACTGTTGAGATTGGAAATAACAAAAGGAAAGTTGATAAAGATCTTGCGGTTCTACTTGTTTTTGAGATGCAACAAAATTGGCTAAAAATGGAAGTGCCTTTTCATATTGTTTCTTTTCAAATAACAAATGACCCATCAATTGAGCAAGTTGGTTGGAATAATATTGACTTTTTTGAGTCAATGCACTCTCCGTGTTTTTTAATGCAGCATCTACATCTCCTAAAAAGTAATACAGCTGACTAATATAGAAAGGGGTTAATGTTTTATAAGCATCATTTTGTTCAGCTATCTTAAAGCAGTTTAATGCTAATTTGAAATCCTTTTTTTGGAGTGCTACAAATCCTGCATAATAGTTTGCGTCATAATAGTAGGGACTAGTTTGAACCTGCCTGATGCTGTATAAAAAATTAGTGGATTTTTCCCAATCTCCTTTCTTGAAATAAAGATACCCTAGTTGAAATTGCATCAATGCTAGTTCTGTATTTTCTAGATCATCCATACTAGTATTTTGGTATGCAAGTATGGCCTCATCTACTTTTTGTTTTCTGTAATAGAACTTAGCTAGTTCGTAATTAATTCTTGAATGGTAAATTTTGTTAGGGTTATTTAATAGCCAATTTGTAGCATTGTTTACTGCATATTGTTTTTCTAAAGCAATAGAAAGTAATTGATAATAAAATGATTTGTCAAGATCATTTGGATCCAATAAGTGTGCAGCCTGTATAGTTTGATAAGCAGCTAGAGAATCTCCTTGACGCAGTAATTTTAATCCATCTTCAAACAAATGATGCTTTGGATCCTCATATTTCATCAATTGAGCGCTTAATTGAATTGCTGAAATTGAAAATAGACATAGGAGCAAACCTTTTGTGACTACTTTTTGGATAGAATTTGTCATAGGAGCACGAATTTGGGATAGTCTTATAAAATTACACTATGATTATAAAACGCTTCGTTAAATAAGCTTATTGTGGAAAAACAGATACATTCCTTAATTTTGTTCACAAATGCAATAAGATGTACGAACACACAACAACCGTAAGGGTTAGGTATGCCGAAACAGACAGAATGGATGTGGTTTACTATGGTAATTACGCTATGTACTTTGAAATTGGCAGAGTTGAGGCAATCAGACATTTAGGCGTGTCCTACAAGGATATAGAGGATATGGGAATTATTTTACCTGTTGTTGAATTAAATATAAAGTACCTCAGACCTGCCAAATATGACGATCTGATTAGTATTAAAAGTCAGATAAAAACACTTCCAACTGATCATGTGATTGTTTTTGACCAGGAAGTATTTAATGAAGATGGAAAGCTTTTAACCATTGGACAAGTCAAGCTTTATTTTATGGAAGCAGATATGAGTAAAAGAGCCGAAATGCCACCTATTATGAAGGAAAAACTAAGTGTCTATTTTAGTTAAACCGCTATTTTTTGGTTTACTTTGCAACCTAATTGAAGCAAACTATGATGGATCAAATTCAAGCTACTATTATCACTATCGGGGACGAATTATTGATTGGCCAAGTGATTGATACAAATAGTGCTTATATCGCTCAAAAATTAAATTCCATCGGGGTACAATTGCATCAAAGAATTGCAGTGGGCGATGACGCAGCAGCAATTACAGCAGCATTGGATACAGCTATAGCCAAAACGCAAATTGTTATTATAACAGGGGGGCTGGGCCCAACAGCAGATGATATTACCAAGCCATTGTTGAATCAATATTTTGGCGGTAAGATGGTGGTTCATCAACCAAGTTTAGATCATATCACTTATATTTTTGAACAGGTTCACAAAAGACCAATGATCGAACGAAACCGCAAACAAGCCGAAGTGCCTGATGTTTGTGAAGTTTTATTTAATCAAACAGGAACCGCTCCTGGTATGCTTTTCACAAAAAAGGATTGTTTGATATTCTCACTGCCTGGGGTACCCCACGAAATGCAGTGGTTGATCAATGATCAAGTACTACCCATCATTAAAGATCGTCTTAAAATGGGTGTTATAGCACACAGAACCTTACTTACTGCGGGAGTTGGAGAGTCTTTTCTGGCAGAGAGTATCATAGATTTCGAGACGAATCTCCCTTCATTTATAAAATTAGCTTATCTACCCTCTTATGGCATGGTTCGTCTAAGATTGACAGGGCAAGGTGATGATGATGCTACTTTGCAAAAACAGCTAGATCAGTCTTTTGAACAGTTAAAAGAACTAGTTAAGGCCTATTTGGTTACAGATAAAGACGAGCCATTGGAAGTGGTTGTAGGGAATCTTTTAAAAAGTAAAAATCAAACCGTAGCAACGGCAGAAAGTTGCACTGGGGGGTATATTGGCCATTTATTATCAAAACATGCTGGATCCTCCACTTTTTTTACAGGTAGTGTCGTTAGTTATGACAATAGAATAAAAACGGAATATTTGGATGTACCCACTTCTATTCTTCAGACAGTTGGGGCAGTTAGTAAAGAAGCTGTAGAACAAATGGCACTAGCCATCAGGGTAAAAATGAAGACAGATTTTGGTATTTCCGTGAGTGGTATCATGGGGCCATCGGGTCAAACTGACGAAAAACCACTCGGAATGGTCTGGATTGGGGTCTCTGATAAGGAAAAAGTAGTTTCAAAGGTCTTTTATTTGAGATTCGACCGCCAAAAGAACATTGAGGTAACCGCTACCCAAGCTATAAATTTACTTAGGTTACTCATAATCAATAAGATTTAGTCTTATTTTTGCTAAAATTATTCCCTATGTCTGTAGTTGACTTGATTTTGCCAAAATTGGGTGAAAGTATCATGGAAGCGACCATTTTAAAATGGCATAAATCTGTAGGTGACACTATTCAATTAGACGAAACATTATTAGACATTGCAACTGATAAAGTGGATAGTGAAATTCCATCTACTGCTGCAGGTACCATTACTGAAATTTTATTCGAGGTGAATGCAGTTGTTCCGATTGGTACTGTTATTGCTAGAATACAAACAACTGGTAGTATTGCTACACCAACCCAAACTGCAACACCAATTTCTGTTCCAACAGTAAATGAGGTTCCTACACCAAGCTCAATTCCAGCTGATAATACAATAGAAGATGTACCCTTTGCACCAACGGTGACAACACAGCCGGTTCAAAATATGGACACGAATGATATTCGTTTTTTCTCACCATTGGTATTAAATATTGCACAGAATGAAGGGGTGAGTTTAAATGAATTACAAAACATACCTGGCACTGGTAGTCAAGGTAGAGTTTCTAAAAAAGATATCTTACAATACGTAGCGAATAAAAAAGCAGGAATAGTACAACAACCGATTGTTGCCAATCAAAATAGTCAACAATCAACACCTATTGTACCACAACAATCTGTTCCTTCAACTCAAGCTCCTGTCCCACAAGTACAAACATCCGCTACAGTGAACCAGTTTCCTCCTGCAGATTATGGATTTAGTAACACTAACAATGCAGGTAAATTTGCTAGTCCAGACGAAGTGATTGTTACTGGGAATACAGAAATTATTGAGATGGATCGTATGCGTAAGTTAATTGCTAAGCATATGGTGGACAGTGTTCAGACAAGTCCACATGTCACCTCATTTGTGGAAGCAGATGTAACTAACATGGTGGTATGGAGAGAAAAAGTGAAGCAAATTTTTGAAAAAAGAGAAGGCACAAAATTAACTTTCACTCCAATGTTCATGGAATGTATTGCTGCAACTTTAGAAAAGTTTCCTTACATCAACTGTAGTTTACAAGGTGAGCATATTATTTTAAAGAAGGATATTAATATTGGTATGGCTACGGCGCTACCATCAGGTAATTTAATTGTACCTGTTATTAAGGGGGCTAATCAATTAAGTATTGTTGGTTTAAGTAAAGCAGTTAACAATTTAGCCAATGCTGCAAGAACGAATCAATTAAAACCTCAAGATACGCAAGGGGGTACTTTTACAGTAACCAATGTTGGAACATTTGGATCAATAATGGGCACGCCAATTATCCCTCAACCTCAGGTTGCTATATTGGCATTAGGTGCCATCAAAAAGCGCCCGGTTGTGATTGAAACACCTGCTGGTGACGCAATCTTGGTAAGACATATGATGTATTTATCAATGAGCTATGACCACAGAATAGTAGATGGCGCAATGGGCTCAAGTTTCTTATCAGCTGTAGCTAAGGCATTCGAAAATTGGGATCCGAATAGACAATGGTTTCAATATGTATAAAAAATAATTGATGATAAAACTAAAGCCTCCAATTTGGAGGCTTTAGTTTTAAGGATAGTTTGAAAACAATTCAATCATTTACAATCCTAATCCTAAATCTCTTCCTTTCATAATAGCAGGCACCCCTTTGGACATCCAAATTGGCATTGGAGCACCTTTTAGATAATGATCAAAGAACTGTTGTTCTCTAATTTGAATATCTTTTCTATTCTTTCTTTCTACTAAATTATGTGCTTCATTATTATACACTAACATCCAAATTGGTTTACCTAGTCTACGCATTGCTGTAAACATTTCAATCCCTTGATACCAAGGCACTGCATCATCTGCGTCATTGCTCATAATAGCAACTGGAGTTTTGACTTTATTTAATTCAAATAGCGGTGAGTTCTTGATATACAAATCTTGTCTTTCCCATAAATTTGCGCCAATTCTACTCTGGGTTTTCTCATACTGAAATTGTCTATTAATTCCTGCACCCCATCTTATACCACCATATGCGCTCGTCATATTGACCACAGGTGCCCCAGCCCAAGCTGCAGCATATAAGTTTGTTTTGGTAATGATGTGCGCAATTTGATATCCACCCCAACTTTGACCTTGTAAGCCCATTCTAGTGCTATCTATAAATCCTTTCTGAACCATTGCTCTAGTACCGCTAACAATATAATCGTATGCACCTTGACCAGGATACCCTTTCTTATACCAAATATCTGGTACAAAAACAACATAGCCACGACTAACAAAAAATGGAATATTTAGTCTAGATGGTGTTGGAGCAGGTGCTAAATAATTATGAAGTGTTTGATTATTTCGTTCATAAAAATAAACGATCATTGGGTATTTCTTTTTTGCATCAAAATCCTCAGGTAAATACAAGATACCTTCTGCTGTTTTACCCGTATAAGCTTTCCATTTAACCAATTGAGAGGTCATCCAATTATAATTAGCTTGTTGAGCATTGATAGAAGCTAAAGCAATTGGATTTTGTTTTTCTTTAGAAAAGGTATAATGATACACATTTGCTGCATTTTTTTCATCTTCTTGCATTGCTATAAAATGATTGGACAATTTTGAACCAACAATTGTTGTAAAATGCATGGGTTGTTCAGTAATAGCAAACAGGCTTCTATTGCCCAAATCCAATACAGCAATCCCTTCTGACTTATCTATCTCATTATATGATTTCAATAAAATTTGATCTTTAAATCCAAAGAATTTTTGATCCTCATTTAAATTAACAAAACGATATACTTTTTTTGAACTACGTCCTTTAGTTAATAATTGTGACGCATTTAAACCAGTTGCATCTACTAACCATAAATCATATCTATCGTAAAGAATAAAACTTTTATTATTATCCATCCATTTTACAATGCCATATCCATTTGGCTCATCTGGCACATCATTATCTTCGTCATACAATAGATAAGGTATATCTTTTGCAATGATTTTAGTTTGTTGAGTAGCAGTATTATAACTCTTATATTGCTTAGCTATTTCATCATAAAAAACAATCAAACTGCCATCATAAGATGGAGAAACAATATTTCCCTTTAATCCTTTTTGAACCAAATACTTTTGGCCATTAAGGGTATTCAAAATATATAAATCCCTTTTACCATAACCCTCCCACTGACTTGCAATAGTATAACTAGAATCAATATTCGCGATAGCTAAATGACCATCACCTTCTGTAGTTAACTGTATTTGTCGGTCATTAATTTTACCTAAATAAGTGAATTGATTCAAGCTTGGCTTGAACATAACTAGTTCTGTACTTTTTAAACTTGCATCTAAACTTTTAAGCTGGGTAGATTGTAGCGTTGCGTCATTATAATTCCAGATATCTACACTAACTCTGTCAAACTCAGGTAAACTAGTATCTTTAATAGGCAGGATAGGTTGGATACCAAAACTTAAATTAGCGCCAGTCTTACTAAAACTCAATTTCTTATCTCCTCCAATTGTATATTGACCAGGCATGACTGAGTGCATTCTGTTGAAAACATATTTAGCAGAATCATATTGATCAACATAATAGGCTAAACTATACTCTTTTTGTAAAGCTTTATTTGTACTATCTTTTTCAACTAAGTAGGCTAATTGTTTTCCTTGTTCATCCCAAGTTAAATTGGTAGCACTAAAAATGGAAGAAGAAATAGTTTTATTAACCGTATCATTGGTTAAAGCTAATAGGATACTAGCCGGACTTGTTTTAGTCTTAACTTGAAGCAAAGCAACCGATTGGCCTAAAGGATTCACCTGGTATTGCGCAATATTAGAAATCACTCTTTCCTTATTTGTCTGCAATTGATAGATCACTAAGTCACTACCCTCTTTTGCAATATCCGCCTTTTTGTCTTTTAAATAAACCAATACACTACTATTTTTTGTAGGTAGTTGAAAGGATTTCACAGAAGCGATTTTTTTAAGCTCATTAGATTGTAAGTCTATAATCAAAAGACTGTCTTTTGGCATCTCCTCTGTTTTTTTCTTACTAATTTTTGCTTGTCTAGTTTCGTTAAAAGTGGGTTTGATTTTTGCTAATAAGAAACTATTATTATCTGTAAATTGAGCTTGAGTTGCTCGTTCAATAGTAATTTTTTGGTTACTTTTTAAATGTTGAACAATCAACACTCCATCCCCTTCTTGGGGTGAGATAGTGTAAGTCATCCAAAGCCCATCATTAGATAGACTGACGTCTTTTATAGATTGCCACTGATCATACACAGAGTGATCAAGAGGTTTTTTTTGTGCAAGAACTGTTATTGATAACAGCAACATACAAGAAAATAATAGATGCTTCATATAGCTTTTAAATTGAAATATCAATTTACGATAAGTTTTAAAAAAAACTTAAACTATTTATGATTTTGTTGACGAGTAACTCTAATCATTTGAAGCAGTACAGATATGCCGATTAACACAATACCTATATAAAACCCCTTTCCCATTTGCTTTTGTTCCTGAAACAAGATAATGGCTATAATAATACCATAAACTGGTTCTAGATTGAGGGTTACATTCATAGTAAAAGCACTTACCTTTTTTAAAGCAGACAACATTAAATGATTGGCTAAAACAGTACATACTAAGGCCAGGATAATCAACCATAGCCAGTCCTGTTTTGTAGGTAAAACAAAGGAAGTGCCTTGAAACGCATTCCATCCAAAAATTACGATTGCAAGAAAGGATAAACCTCCAATCATTTCGAATGTTTGAATGGCTTGTGTAGAATGATGAACTGTGATTCTTTTATTAATGATGGTAAAAACAGAAGCAAAAAAAGCGGATAATAATCCAACCAAAATACCTGTCCTAAATTGAATATCAAATTGAAAAATACACAAAATGCCCAATAAGCTTAGGAAACCAATTAAAACATCATTCCATATAAATTTTGTCTTAAAAAATAATGGCTCTAATATAGCAGTAAAAATACCTACGGAAGATATACACACCAAAGCGATGGACACATTAGCTAATTTAATGCTCCCGTAAAAACAAACCCAATGAATAGCAATTAATATACCAATAGACATTAATTTCAGTTGATCTTTGAAACTAAGTTTTGCTTCTTTTTGAAATAGAAAATAAAGAGGAATAAGTGCTAATACAGTGATTAACATTCTGTAGAAGACTAAAACCAAACCGTTCAATTGAATTAAATTACCAATTGGTGCTGTTAGGCCGGCCAGAAAAACAAATAAATGTAATTGTAGTAAAGATTTTTTAAAACTAGTCACGCTTAATATGTTTGATAAAGCGACCGGTAAATGACTGCCATTGCATACTTAAAACGCCAAGAATGGCTTCTTTTATTATACCTTTTGACATTTTGCTGACACCAATTTTTCTGTCAATAAAAGTAATAGGTACTTCCTTTAATTTGAATCCTAAACGCCATGAAGCAAATTTCATTTCTATTTGAAAGGCATAGCCTATAAAATTAATCTTATCTAATTGTATAGAGGCAAGCACTTTGCTTTTATAACACATGAAGCCTGCTGTAGGATCTTTGACAGGCATCCCTGTAATAATTCTAGTATATAATGACCCTCCCTTGGAGTAAATTAATCTGTCTAATGGCCAATTTTCAGTCGCCCCTCCTTTCACATATCTACTACCTATGGCTACATCTGCACCATTTTCACATGCTGCTAATAAACGATCTAGGTCTAATGGATTGTGAGAGAAATCGGCATCCATTTCAAATATATAATCATATTGATTTGCTAGAGCCCATTTAAATCCATGAATATAGGCAGTCCCTAATCCTAGTTTGCCGGATCTTTCTTGAATGAAAACTTTGTCTGGATGTAAGTTGATAAGGTCTTTTACAATCGAGGCAGTACCATCTGGCGACCCATCGTCTATCACTAAGACGTGGTATTGATTCCCTAATACGATAACAGCTTGGATAATTGCTGCAATATTCTCTTTCTCGTTATAGGTTGGTATGATGACAATTTTTTTCACTTTCTATTGGGGGGTATAGTAATAAAAATTAAAATTAAAGGTTAAATATAAGTTATTTATTTAATATTGTTCTATTTAATATCTCAGTTAATTTTTGTTTGGTATGAAGCGCAAAATCTCCTTTCATCATCCAGTCATAATATTGAGGCTCTTCCTTTAAAACTTGAGTTACAGGCTTCCCTTTATGTTTTCCAAAATTGAATATTTCAACACCATTCTCCATTACAAAACGTCGTGCAAAATCAACTATTTGATCTTCTCCAGTGAATTTAACAATCGACTCTACCGTGTTACCCAAATTAGGGTATCTATCTAATTGCGCTTCCAATACTTCCCAAGTTGCAGTAGCGTCAGCTTCCGCAGTGTGTGCATCTTCTAAACTCTTATTGCAATAAAATTTATATGCTGCAGTAAGTGTTCGCTGTTCCATCATGTGAAATACCTTTTGAACATCTAATAATTTTCTATTTTCGATATCCACAGAAATACCAGCTCTAAGGAATTCTTCGTTCAACATAGGTATGTCAAAACGATTACTATTATAACCCGCTAAATCAGCTCCTTCTAAAAATTGTTTGATCTCATTCGCAACTTGCTTGAACGTGGGTGCATCTTTCACCATTTCATCCGTAATCCCATGAACCGCTGTGGTCACTGCTGGAATGGGCATTTCTGGATTGATTAATTTACGCTTTACTAGTTTAGATCCATCCGGCATGATTTTGACAATTGCTATTTCTACAATTTTATCTAGACTAACATTAATACCTGTTGTCTCTAAATCAATAAAACAGATGGGTTGGGAAAGTTGTAATCGCATATCGTTATTTATGTTACGAAGTTAATCAATATGGCATTGTAAACCCTTGATTAAAGTGAAAATACTTGGAAAGATTTACTTAATTTTACGCTTTAAAATAAGCATAATGAATTGGCACACAATAGAATCCATCGAACAATTAGATAATATAACATCAGCATCCTTTCACAGACCCCAAGTGATATTTAAGCATAGTACAACCTGTAGTATCAGTAGAATGGCATTAGATAGATTTGAAAGATCAACTACGCCAGAGCATATTGATTTTCATTACTTAGATTTACTAAAACATAGACCAATTTCTGCTGCAATTGCAGAAAAATACCAGGTACACCATGAATCACCTCAGGTAATTCTAATTCGCAATGGTGAATGTATTTATGACGAGAGCCACTATGGTATTAGAATGGATGAACTAGTTGAACAAGTAAAATAAGATTTACTTGTATAGTTTACTTGCAATTTTCGATAATCATTGCGCTTGCTCCACCCCCTCCATTACAAATAGCAGCAGCACCATATTTAGCGCCATTATCTTTTAAAATATGAGTCAATGTGACCATAATTCTTGCACCGCTACATCCAAGAGGATGACCTAATGATACAGCACCTCCTCTTATATTTACTTTATTTGAGTCTAGTGATAACAACTGCGTATTCACAATGCCAACTACAGAAAAAGCTTCATTGAATTCAAAAAAATCAATATCAGCAGTAGTTAAGTTAGCTTTTTTTAGTGCTTTAGGTAATGCTAAAGCAGGAGAAGTGGTGAACCATTTTGGGTCTTGAGCTGCATCAGCAAAACTTGTAATTTTAGCTAAGGGTTGTAAACCCAATTGTTTCATCTTTTCTCCACTTATCAATATTACAGCAGCTGCACCATCATTCATTGTACTTGCATTTGCCGCAGTCACTGTTCCAGTTTTACTAAATGCAGGATTCAAACTTGGTATTTTATCAAATTTTACATTAAAAGGTTCTTCGTCCTTAGCTATTGTAATTGGATCCCCTTTTTTCTGAGGTATCACAACAGGAATGATTTCATTTTCAAATAAACCTTTATCTATTGCATTTTGAGATTTTGTATAACTATCTATTGCAAATTGATCTTGTTCTGCTCTAGTGATTTTATGTTCTGATGCACAAAGATCAGCAAAATTACCCATGGCAACCTGATCATATACATCTACTAAGCCGTCTTTTGCTAATCCATCTACTAATATGATATCACCATATTTGTTACCCCATCTTTGTTGCATATTATAAAATGGCACATTAGACATGCTCTCCATACCACCAGCTATTACAATATCCGCATCACCTAAAAGAATATTTTGAGCAGCCAATGCAATAGATTTCATACCACTTGCACAAACTTTGTTGATGGTTGTACAAATAACTGTATCAGGCAAACCTGCCAATTTAGATGCTTGCCTAGCTGGTGCTTGCCCAAGTCCCGCTTGAATTACTGAACCCATGAATACTTCATCCACTAAACTAGGATCTAAATTTATTTTCTCCAAAGCGCCTTTAATAGCTATGGCACCTAATTGTGTTGCAGACAAAGATTTCAAAGATCCTCCAAATGATCCAATTGGGGTTCTAACTGCTGCTACGATATAAACTTCTTTAGACATACTCACTATTTTGTATGGTTATAATTTAAGCTACTGATGTAGTTGTTGATTCTGTAGATTCTGGTATTAATCGAATGCCCTCTGCTTCAATGGTGATTTTCTTTGCTTTATACAACATACCGACATTCATCTTAAACGCCTTTTTACTAATTCCAAAAAATGCATAAATGTCTTCTGGACTAGACTTGTCATGATAGGGTAAAAAGCCTTTGTGTAATTTCAATAACTGGATTAATTTTAATTGATCGTCATCTAATTTTTCAACACCTTGTTTGCCTATACCAATGTCTAATTTATTGTCCTCTCTTATCTTCTTAATAAAACCTTCTTCTATTATTTGTCCAATATGTAAATGTGTAAACACCTCATTTTTATAAACTAAACCTTGGTGTAATTGATTTACAATAACCACATAACCAATATCTGTTTCACGGTATACTTGTAGTTTTACTTTTTCCCCTTCTTTAACAGTTAGATGGTCATTGCTCAATTGATTATCAATTTTCTCAGTAGCGGCAACTCTTCCTGTTTGCTTATCAAGGTAAAGTTTCACTAAATACTTACCCCCTAGACGCATGCTAGAAAGTTGTTGTGAAACCGGCACAAAAAGGTCTTTCATTAAACCCCAGTCCATAAAAGCACCTTGATTCGTAACCGCTACTACTTTAAGCGCTGCAATATCTCCAACAACCGCAAATGGTTCCTGCGTAGTTGCAATTAATCTATTATCTGAATCATGGTACACAAATACACTAATGGTATCCCCCACTTGTAACCCAGAGGGAACAAAACGTTTTGGTAACAAGACACCTTCGTCTCCATCATCCATGTAGAAACCAAAGTCAACCTTACGGTCTACACGCATTAAATTAAATTGACCTACATTGATGGTTGACATGGTACTTGTATTATTGATAAAACAATTTTATATAAAATTAGAACAATTCTGGCTGTTCGTCGTTAGGATCTTTAATAATCACTTTAGTCTCCCAATCCATTTCAATAGATTTGTTAAAATCTACTAATTTGGTGCCTACAGCTTTAGACCCCATTACGTCTACCATTTTACTGACTTTAAACTTAGACTTTCTCTGTTGGGTTCCTTTACCTGTTAAGACAACTAAAACTGGTTCAATATGGGTAGAAACCGCTGCTACATAATTGCCATTCCCTTCCTTAATAAAAGAAAATGGTGTTTTTAGGGTAGAAGTCTCAATTTTAAATCTTTTAATATTGAATTGTAATTTCTCTTTATCCAAATAGACAGCTGTGATTACTTTATCAGGATTGAATTTTTCAATAAATAGTACTTTTTCTGGGTCAAAGCGTTGTGTCAATTCGGTATCTGTTACTTCATAATTACCTTCTTTAGTAATTACGATTAACTTTTCATCTTCAAATGTGCCAAGATATTGACCTTTCTCATCTGTGTTTAATCTACCAAATTTATCGTCAAACCATAACTTTCTTCCCACTAAAGTACTCTTACCTGCTTCTTTTAATTTCACTGTTTTCACAGGATATTTAGTTACTTGATTTCCAACACTGCTTCTGCCCTTAACTTCTAAAGTTTCAAAAAAGAAATCAAACTCTTTAATTCTTGCACTACAATTAGGACTCAAAATGATCTTAACAGACTCTGCTTCTCCATTAGCATTAATAGATAAGTAATGTACTTTAGACTTTTCTAAACTTTTAGCTAATACATATTCTTTGTCTCTAGTAACACCAGTTACATTGAAACGTTTTGCATAACTGACGCCGGTAGCACCGTCTACATAAATCATATTATACGTAGTACGTTCGTCATTCTTCTGGAAAACCGCAGCATGAATGATGTCTTTTCCAATAAATATTTTATCAGAAACTTTAACAACTTTCATCGTGCCCCCTTTGGTAAAGGCAATGATGTCATCATAGTCGGTGCAGTCACATAAGAATTCGTCTTTCTTTAAACTAGTACCCACAAAACCTTCGGCTCTATTAATATATAATTTAGTGTTAGCAATGGCAACTTGCTTAACCTGTATGGTATCAAATTCTTTTAGTTCTGTTTTACGTTCTTTACCCTTGCCATATTTCTTTTGTAAATTTTCGTAATAATGAACTGCATAATCTACTAAGTTTTCAAGGTTATGCTTTACTTCTTTAATCTCTTCTTCTATAGACTTGATTTGGGCAATTAAGTCATCAATGTCTAACTTATAGATTCTTCTTACAGGCTTATCAGTTAATTTCAATAAATCAGCTCTTTCAATAGGCTTTTTGAACTTCTTTTTAAAGGGTTCAAAGGCTTTATCAATAGCGTCTATAACTTTTTCCCAATTAAGATGTTTCTTTTCTAATTCCTGGTATATTTTTTCTTCGAAGAATATTTTTTCTAAGCTGGTAAAATGCCATTTATCTAATAGCTCCTTTAAATGGATTTCTAATTCAGCTTTTAATAATGCTTTGGTATGATCTACCGAATAACGTAATAAATCACTCGCTCCTAGAAATTGTGGGCGTTGATCAACAATGACGCAAGCGTTAGGTGAAAGACTAATTTCACAATCTGTGAAAGCATACAAAGCGTCTATAGTGATGTCAGGAGAAATACCAGTAGCAAGATCAATTTGAATTTCAACTTGCGCAGCTGTCACATCCGTCACTTTTTTGATTTTAATTTTACCTTGATCATTTGCTTTGGTAATACTTTCCATTAACTGCGTAGTGGTGACACTATATGGAACATCTTTAATGACTAAGGTCTTTTTGTCAAGTTCTTCGATATGCGCTCTAACCCTCACTTTGCCCCCTCTTTTTCCATCATTGTATGCCGAAGCATCAATCATTCCACCAGTTTGGAAATCTGGCAACAATTCAAATTTTCGTCCTCTTAAATATTTAACACTTGCTTCTATTAATTCATTGAAATTATGTGGAAGGATCTTGGTAGATAAACCAACTGCAATTCCATCTGCCCCTTGTGCTAATAATAAAGGGAACTTCATTGGTAAAGTGACAGGTTCTTGTTTACGTCCATCGTAACTCAAAGCCCAATCGGTTGTTTTGGCATTAAAAGCAACTTCTAATGCGAATTTGCTTAATCTAGCTTCTATATATCGAGAGGCAGCCGCAGAGTCACCAGTTCTTACATCTCCCCAGTTACCTTGTGTTTCTACCAATAAATTTTTTTGACCAATATTCACTAAAGCATCCCCAATACTTGCGTCACCGTGTGGATGGTACTGCATGCTTTGACCAATAATGTTAGCCACTTTATTAAACCTTCCATCGTCCATTTCCTTCATGGCATGTAAGATTCTTCTTTGAACAGGTTTTAAACCATCTTCAATTGCAGGTACAGCTCTCTCTAAAATAACATAAGAAGCGTATTCCAAAAACCAGTTTTTATACTGCCCTTGAACACCTGATTCATTTTCTGTTACTCTACTTAAATTTTTTTCTTTTGCCATATTTAATCTTATTCGTAACGACTAGACGCGGTGCGTGTCTTCACTGCCGTCACTTAAACTATTTAATTCTATGAATACAATATCTGTAATTGCTGTTAACTCATGCCAGGTATTCGCTGGAATAAGTACCCTTATAGGAGCCATCAATTCAACCGTATTTTCTTCATTTGTCATCAGGTCTTTCCAATGCAAACTTGCCTTCCCTTGCACTAATAACATATCCTCAGGATTTTTACCAAGAGAAATACCCTTATGATAATGTTGTCCACTTATGGTTCCAGCATTCCGGTATACCAATAAAAATTCACCTGTTCTATCTGTACTAAAATAGTGGAGTGCGCCTCGCTCATCAACTGCTTTAATATCTATAGGATGAATTTGAACTGACATAATGATCTTTTTAAGCTTCGCTTTCGGTTTCAACAACAGCAGCACCTCCTGGCATTTGAACCACTAAGTCTTTCCATCCTTTATTCCAATCTCCAGCTATAACTAATTTGCCAGCTTCTTCTAATGCCTTTAATCTAAAAACAATAAATGCATCCCCTGTTTTTATTTTCATTTTTGCACTAATATTCGAAATTGCACTGAGTAATTTCTGAGCATTTTTTGTTAGTAAAGACAAAATTTCTTTATCATAATAACCAATTCCCATACTTATGATCTTTTTGCCTCCGTCTAAAAAACGTACCCCTTCATTTTCATTGCAAAGTTTTTTCCACTCATCAGGATCCAACTCAAATTCACTTAAGGTAATTGGTCTTGCTAGTTTTTTTGCTTTTAAGAATTCCTTGGGTTGTATTTGACTTAAATGTGTTGGATAAAACAATTGTCCTTTTTCATTTAAAAAAGGCAAATTATTTAAATACAATACATGCACTCTACCTTGGTATTCTTTAAACTGGCTCATCAACCAATAGTAGCCACACACATCATGCACATTCTGTCCCATCCAAATCCATATAAGCTCGTTTTCATCGTGATTCAATGAATTTTGCAAATGATGTACCGTTAATTTATCGTCAACTATGTCCAATTGATCTTGATATGGAGAATGATCTAATACATTTTTCCACCAATCTCTACGAACCTGATAACCATCTGTCTCATATATATCTAATAAAGGGCCAACTGCATAGTCGTCCTTTATTTCGATGATTTTGCCTGCTAAGGACTCATCTAATTCAATTGCGGCTTCTAAAGCAGCAATATCTGCTGTATTAAATACTATGTGTATCATCGGCTTTATCTAATTCCACTTTTAAGTTATTAATAATGAAGTCTTGTCTCTCTGGGCTATTTTTACCCATATAATACTCAAGCAAATGTTGAATATGATCCCCTTGCTCTAAAATAACCGGAGCTAATTTTATATCTGCATTGATAAATTTTCCAAATTCTTCTGGACTAATCTCTCCTAACCCTTTGAATCTTGTTATTTCTGGTTTACTGCCTAATTCAAGTATCGCTTTTTGTTTCTCCGATTCGTCGTAACAATAAATTGTTTTTTGTTTGTTACGCACACGAAACAATGGTGTTTCTAGAACAAAAACATGACCTCTTTTTACTAAGTCTGGGAAGAATTGTAAGAAGAAGGTTAACATCAACAAACGAATATGCATGCCATCCACATCCGCATCGGTTGCTATGACAATGTTATTATAACGTAGCCCTTCTAAACCATCTTCAATATTTAAAGCATGTTGCAACAAATTAAATTCTTCATTCTCATATACCACTTTCTTAGTTAACCCAAAAGCATTTAATGGTTTACCTCTTAAACTAAATACTGCTTGCGTGTCTACGTTTCTAGATTTAGTAATACTACCACTTGCAGAATCCCCCTCTGTTATAAATAAGGTACTATTTTGCTGAGTTGAAATAAATATTTCTTTATTCTTATTTGGCACTTCGTCATTCAAATGCACCCTACAATCTCTTAATTTTTTGTTGTGTAGATTGGCTTTTTTAGCGCGTTCATTGGCTAATTTTTTGATACCCGCTAATTCCTTACGTTCGCGTTCATTTTGCTCAATCCTTTTCTTCAAGGCATCTGCTACAGCAGGATTTCTATGTAAAAAATTATCTAACTCTTTGGCTAAAAATTCTGTAACGAAATTCTTCATGCTAGGGCCACCATCTGCCACATTTTGTGAGCCCAATTTAGTCTTTGTCTGACTTTCAAAAACAGGCTCTTGCACACGAACAGACACCGCAGCAACAATGCTTGTTCTAATGTCTGATGCTTCATAATCTTTTTTATAAAAATCACGAATCACCTTTACATAGGCTTCTCTAAATGCTTGTTGGTGTGTCCCACCTTGAGTGGTATACTGTCCATTGACAAAAGAAAAAATATCCTCCCCATAGTCATTGTTATGAGAAATAGCCACTTCAATATCCTCACCTTTTAAGTGCATAATTGGATACCTCAGTTCATCAGGATTTGTTTTACGTTCAAGCAAATCCAATAAGCCATTTTTACTAATGAATTTTTTATCATTAAAATGAATAGTAAGTCCCGCATTTAAATAACAATAATTCCATAACTGGCTTTCAATGTATTCATATATAAAATGGTAGTTTTTGAAAATGGTTGCATCTGGCGTAAATACAACTAATGTGCCATTGTGTTCTGTCGTTTTTGATTCTTTTGTTTCCTCAATTAATACGCCTCTTTTGAAGGTAGCAGACTTCTGTTTCCCATCCCTAAAAGCAGTTACTAAAAAATCATCGCTCAGCGCGTTAACCGCTTTTGTACCTACTCCATTCAATCCTACAGATTTCTGAAAGGCCTTACTATCGTATTTTGCCCCCGTGTTGATCTTACTAACTACATCTACAATCTTACCCAAAGGGATACCTCTTCCGTAATCTCTAATGGTGACAGTTTTATCTTGAATAGCAATTTCTACTTGTTTACCGTATCCCATGGTATGTTCGTCGATACAGTTATCTATTACCTCTTTAATTAGCACATAAATGCCATCATCGGGTGCCGAACCGTCTCCTAATTTACCAATATACATACCTGGTCTAAGTCGAATATGTTCTTTCCAATCTAGGGATCGAATGGAGTCTTCATTATATTCTGCCGGTATTTTTACTTCTGCCATAGTTATCAATGCTTTATGGACACAAAATGCCCTCGTAAGTTTGCAAATCTAATACCCAAGCGCTTGTTTTAGCCAACAATGAGGATTATGTGGATAAAAGATTATTTATCTATATTTGCAGCATCAAAAATCAGACCACATATCCGATAGTCGATTTAGCCTATATTAAGGCTAAAGCAACTGAATTAACAACCGAAAATGATCAATTTCAGACATTTTTGAGGGATTTGGATAGTATTTCACTAGATAAGGCGGTTTTTGAGTTATCTGAGACCATCTCCCCTAAAATCGAATGTACAGACTGCGGCAATTGTTGCAAAAGCTTGATGGTCAATATAAATGAAGAAGAAGCTACTAACCTAGCTGCTCATTTAGGTCAAGACAGAGCGTCATTTGACCAAAAATACCTTTCCAAAGGAGAATCAGGTAATATGGTCATTAATGCCATACCTTGTCATTTCTTAAAAGAAAATAGTTGTACTGTCTATAGTCATCGTTTTGCTGGATGCAAAGAATTCCCCGCATTTCATGTTCCAGATTTCAACAAACGCCTTTTTACCACATTTATGCACTATGATAGATGTCCAATTATTTTTAATGTGATTGAGTCACTAAAAGAGGAAACTGGGTTTACAATATAATTAAAATTAAAAATTATAACCATGTCTGTAAGATTTGGTGTGGATGTTGTTTTAAATCAGCCAGCTATTTGGAAGCATTTAAAAATCGCAATGCTAACCAATGATGCTGCAAAAACAAATAATGGCATTCCAAGCAGAAAAGCCTTGAAAGAGGCTGGATTTAATATTACAAAGTTATTTTCTCCAGAACATGGTATTGATACCAATGGAACAGACGGAGCAAGGATGGAAGATCATATAGATCCATTAACCAGTTTACCCATTATAAGTTTATATGGTGATAAATTCGCTCCTGACGAAAATGATCTAAAAGACATTGACGTGCTTCTTTTTGATGTGCCAGATGCGGGCACAAGATTTTACACCTATTTATGGTCAATGTCTTATTTGATTGAGGCTGCAGCAAAATACAATAAAAAAATAGTAATACTTGATAGGCCAAACCCATTGTCAGGTTATTTTGATTTGGCAGAGGGGCCAATGCTGGATCTAGAGGTAAGTAGTTTTATTGGCAGATTTAGCATTCCTATTAAACACCAATCTACTTTTGGCGAACTCGCATTATACTTTAACCAACAGCATAACTGGAAGGCTGACCTTGAAATTGTTACCTGTGAGAACTGGAAAAGATGGAAGACTTTTTTTGACTGGAAATTACCATGGGTTAAAACCTCTCCAGCTATTCAGAATTTTGAATCATGTTTGTTGTATCCAGGCTTATGCTTTTTTGAAGCGACAAATTTATCAATTGGCAGAGATACAGCTTTCTCATTCGAATGGATAGGGGCACCTTGGCTCAAAGTTGATATTGTTAGTCCCATTTTACAACAAGTTGTTGGTGAAGATTTGGTAATAGAATCATTACAAAATGCGATTCGGTTAAAAGTGAAAGAACCAAGTCATTTTAAAGCTGTCATGAATGGTTTAATTATTTTAAAAATAATTAAAGACATACATCCAAATGATTTCAAATGGGCGCCCTATCCTACTGAACACAATAAAACTGGAGAAGGCCATTTATCAAAATTACTAGGCATACCAAATGCCGAATTACTTTTTGATTTACCTTTAAAAGATTGGCTACAACAAATGTCAAAATTATTAAAAGTGGCTAATTGGAAGTCAGAGATGGAGCCATTCCTTTTATATGAATAGAATTACTCTGCTTGCAGTTTGTCTATTCTTTTAGTGCCAGCATATAATTCATATTCCAATAACCTACAATCAATTGTGGCATTAAAGAATTCAATCCTTCTGCTAGGTTTAAGTCTTATTTTTTTAGCCAAATCCAAATTGCCTGTAAAAATATATCCTGTCATCCCCTTGCATTGATTTTTCATGAAATCACCCATACGGGCATAGGTTGCTTCCAATTCAACTTCATCGCCTAATCGCTCGCCGTATTCAGGGTTAAACATAATCACTGAATTTTCGGTAGGTTCGGGCATTGTTGTTTTTTCAAAATCAACAACCTGAAATTCAATCAAATCTTCTACACCAGCTGCTTTAGCATTCATTTTTGCAATCTCAATAGCCTGCTTGCTTATATCAGAAGCAATAATTTTAAGTTCTGGCACCAATTTTACATTTTCATCAAGTGCTAAACGTTCATTGTAATACATACTGTCCTTGTATCCTAATAAATGCATAAATGCATAGTTTTCTCTAAGTAAACCTGGCACTCTATTGGTTGCAATAAGCGCAGCTTCGATAGCTAAAGTACCAGAACCACACATGGGATTCACAAATAAGGAGGCTTGATCCCATTTGGTAGATAGAATAGTAGCTGCAGCTAAAGCTTCTAACATAGGTGCTTTACCAGGTAATTTTCTGTAACCATGTTTTGCCAAAGATTCACCAGAAGTATCTAAAAAAACTTCCGCTTCGTCATGTTTCCAAAATAAATACACCACAGCGCCTGACAAAGTTGAACCAGATGTTGGACGCAAATTTGTAACATCCCTCATTCTGTCTACAATAGCATCTTTAACACGTAGATTAGAAAATAAATTGGTGGATATCGTTGGATGAAAAACGTTACTTGTTACAGAAAAATACCCTTTGGGATCAATTAATTTTTCCCAATGAATGGTTACTAAACTCTTATATAATTCGTCAGGGTCATTACAAATAAAAGCTTTGATAGAATACATCACTTGACTCGCACAACGAAGGTTAAGATTTAGTTTGATGCAATCTTGTACAGTGCCGGTTAATTCTACTCCAGTTTGAAAAACCCTATCAACGGTAAAACCCAGTGCTAAAACCTCCTTATTTAAGGATGGCGCTAACCATTTATGACAGGTAATAATAATTTTTCTTGGCGTTGTGAATACTTGCATAGTAACAAATTTAATGCTTATTTGACTAACTACAATCAATAGTAAGGCAAATTGAAATCAACA
>CAZAOF010000005.1:0-6870 GCA_964486665.1 uncultured Sediminibacterium sp. | reverse complement strand
TATGCATCTGGTACAGCTTTGGCACCCATCGTTTATTCCGCATACGGAACCGGTAATATGCCTGAACTTACCTACACTGCTTCAGATATTATTACTATAACCAATCGGCAATATATCGTTATAGATGGACTTAAGATTATTGACAAAACAATGTCATTAACAGATCATACCATTATTGCAAAAATTAGTTACGCAATTACTTTACAAAACTCTCCCTATTGTACCATTAAGAATTGTGAAATAACATTAGTTGGCATTGCCATAGCGGTACAAGCAGGATCAGATTTTACAACAATAGCATCAAACTATCTTCATAATTTAAGGGCTGTTAGAAATACGATAGGCGGAGATGACGATTATGGAGCGAATGCTATGGTAATAGGAACATCTAATAACATTATTTCCAACAATAGAATGGAAGATTGTTGGGCTACTAGTTACGATTATGGATATGATGGTGGAGCAGTAGAATTTTTTGGCTCAACTATCAGCGATAATAAAATACTTTATAATACCGCTTTAAATTGTAATGGTTTTTTAGAAATTGGCAGTAATACCTATGGCATAGCTACCAATAATCTAGTTGCTTATAATAAAATTATCAACTGTGGACAAACTGCTGCATTTCATAATAAATTGGATGGGTTTGCCATAAGAACCGATAATTTAAAAATTTTCAATAATGTTATTGTTGAAACAAAAAAACAGTTTAGTCCTGTGAGTTCCCTTTTTTGGTATGCAGATCCAACTAAAATTGATGTAGTCATCTTAAAAAATAATATCATTTGGTTAACTACTGGAGAAAATGTAGTGAACAATAATCAGGACACACTTAAAATGACCCATACTAATAATATCTATAAATTAAGAAATGGGATATTAGGGGTTACATTAGGTGTGACTGAATTACTGGCCACAAATACAACACCATTATTTAGAGATACCACAGGCAGCCCAGAAAATTGGGATTATAGACTTTTACCAAATTCTGTGGCCATTGATTTTGGAACGGATCTGGGATTAACAAGAGATTATGTAGGAAATCCAATTCAAAATAAACCAGATGCTGGCATATTTGAGTCTACCCCAATAAGGTCAACAAAATTTTATGTTGATCCTTCCTCACTCAATACAATTGCTGACGGATCCTTTGCGAGTCCATGGAAGACAATTAGTCAAGTTAATTTAGGTACACAAAGTATACAACCGGGGGACACTGTTTTTTTTAAAAAAGGACAAGTATTCAACGGACGACTTCTTGTAAATAATAGTGGCACAGAACAATTACCGATTGTATACACAAGCTATGGTATAGGCGATTTACCGTTATTTAGCAACACCATAAAAACGGAAGAATTAATTTATATTAATACAAAACAATTTATACATATTGATGGTCTTAAATTTACGGATTTGTCCATGAATGATACCAATCATGCCATAATAGCTAATATTGAATATGGGATCGTGTTGGAAAATGCGCCAAATTGTACCATCAGAAACTGCGAAATTTCAAAAGTTGGTATAGGAATCGCAACAAGAGGTGAATCTAATAATACATTAATTGAGAATAATAACATTTTCAATTTAAGAGCAATCGTAAATACAATTGGTGGAGCTGGCGACTATGGCGCAAACGCATTGGTAATTGGGAGTTCCAATAACCTAATACAAAGAAATAGATTTGAAGGTTGCTGGGCAAATAGTTATGATTATGGATTTCTAGGAGGCGCGATAGAACTTTTCAATACAACAATAAATGAAAATACAATATTGTACAACACGGCTTTAAATTGCAATGGATTTTTAGAAATTGGAAGTGAAAGTAATGGCCAAGCCATTAATAACTTAATAGCATACAATAAAATCATTAATTGTGGTCAAACTGCAATCTTTCACAATAAAATTGACGGCAATTTTGTGAATACCACTAACACTATGTTTTACAATAATGTAATCATTGAGAATAAAATCCAATTTACAAAAGCAAGTGCCATGTTTTGGTATGCCGATCCAACTATAGCAGATGTGGTTGTTTTAAAAAACAATATTATCTGGCTAACGACAGGAGAAAACGTAGTGAATAATAATTTTGATACAGCCAAAATGGTTCATGCCAATAACCTATTTAAATTAAGGAATAGCATACTAGGAGTTAATTTACACCCTACAGAATTATTACTTGGGAATGTGCCCATTTTTGTTGATACGCTTGGGGATGCAGAGTTTTGGGACTATCGACTAATTGAAGGTTCTCTTGGTATAGATTTAGGAACCGATCTTGGATTCACAAAAGATTATGTTGGCAATGCAATTATAGGAAAACCAGATGCAGGCATTTATGAATTTATTGCGCCTATATTAACTAGGTTACCCAAGAAATTTTATGCAAATTCATCCTCAACATCTTCAGTTGAGGACGGCTCCATTTTAAATCCATGGAAGACAATTGCAGCATTAAATAATGCAACCTTAGATATGGTACCCGGAGATAGCGTTTTCTTTAAAAGTGGAGCACTATTTACTGGGTCAGTCCAAGTTAACGGATCAGGTACTTTTTTAAATCCAATTGTGTACACCTCATACACAGACGGCCCAAAGCCAATGATTACCTCAGATGGTGAAGATTTAATCATTGTCAAGAATAGACAATATGTAAAAATTAATGGTTTAGCCTTAACAGACAGAACGATGGATCCACTTGATCATGCTATACAATCAAAAATTGATTATGGAGTTGTATTCATTAATTCACCTAATTGTACTGTTTCAAATTGTTCTATTTCCTTGGTGGGAATTGGTATAGCTACACAAGACGGATCAAACTTTACTTCTATCATTGGGAACACTATAAATAACCTAAGAGCAATTCGCAATACCATTGGAGGGGAAGATGATTATGGCGCAAATGGTTTAGTCATTGGTAGTTCCTCAAATCAAATTAATCAAAATAATATTTATGACTGCTGGGCTTCAAGTTTTGATTATGGGTATATTGGTGGAGCAATTGAACTATTCAATACAAGTGTGAATAATAATTCATTTATGTACAATGCAGTATACAATTGTGATGGTTTTTTAGAAGTTGGAGGAGTAAGTTCAGGCACATCAATTAACAATTTGTTTGCTTACAATAAAATTGTTAACTGTGGGCAAACAGCCCTTTTTCACAATAAAGTGAACGGTAGTTATATCAATACAAATAATACAAGAATCTTTAATAATGTTATTATTGAAAACAAGCAACAATATAATACAAACATTAATTCAATTAGCTTTGACGATCCTACCCTGTCAGAAATTGTCATTCTGAAAAATAATATCATCTGGCTTACTACTGGACAAAATTTTGTACGAGATAATTTATTTGCTACCAGTATGATTCATACAAATAATATATTTTATATGAAAGACGGAATCATTGGCATCAATTTAGATCCATCTGAAAAACAATTTACTGATGCCATTAAATTATTTACAGACACATTAGGTTCAGCAGAAGACTGGGACTATCGTTTATTACCTTTTTCGCCAGGTATCAATTTTGGTGTAGATGTTGGTTTAAAAAGAGACTTTGTGGGTAATCCAATTATCGCGCAACCAGATGCAGGAATTTTTGAATACCAATTAATCGACACTATCCCTAAACTTAACGCTTCGGCTATGGCAAGTTCTATAGTTTGTTATGGTGGAACTTCTACCGTTCAAGTCAATGCAACAGGTGGTATTCCTCCCTATATTGGCACCGGAAATTATATTAGGACGGCTGGAACTTATCAGTTTATTGTATCAGATGCAATTGGTTCAAAAGATACAGTCAATATTACTTTAAGTCAACCAGATTCACTCAAAGTTGCTGTCGGGTATAGTATTATTACATCTCTTAATACTACCACAACAATTAATGTAACTGTTTCAGGTGGTACCGCACCCTATGCATATCAAATAGACGATGGTTTATTTCAAAGCTCAAACATATTTACTAATAAGACAGCCGGCATCTACAAAATAACTGTAAAGGATGCAAATGGATGTACAAAATCAGTTGTGGTAAATCTTTTAGTGACTGCAATTACAGAAAATCTAGATAGAAGGTTGGTCATCTCAGTAGCGCCTAATCCATCTAGTAGTAGTTTCACCGTTAGCACGATCAAGTACAGAGGAAGCTTTGTAACTATGAACCTAAACGTGTATAATACAATTGGGCAAATAGTATACTCGGCTCAAGGGTTATCTAATGTTACTTATACATTTGGTGCCAATTTTGTTCCTGGAAATTATTTTTTAGTTGCTATAGTAGATGGAACTGTCCAGGCAGTTAGGTTGGTTAAATTGTAATTAAAAAGTCCCCAACAAATGTTGAGGACTTTTTTCTGTGGGAGCACACGGGCTCGAACCGCGGACCCTCTCGGTGTAAACGAGATGCTCTAAACCAACTGAGCTATGCTCCCTGAGGAGTGCAAAAATAAGGTGGGATTTTCAATTTCCCAAAAAAATCTTTATTTAATTTAATTGTACCGCAGGAAGCCTATTGGACTGGCTATCGTAAACAAATAATTCAACTATTTGGATACTCCAATATTTAGCTAATGGTGATTTTTGTAAAACTGCTTCTACTTCATCTTTCGTAGCTGCATTGACAGTAATCCAAGACTGTCGTGATTCCATACTTACTGAATAGGTCTCAATTATACCTTTATTGAATAGGAAATTGACATAAGTTCTATGAGGCGGAACCAAGGTCATAAAGTCCTCGTCCATGTCAAAATTAATTATTGCTTGGTACTTTTTCATCCTAATACTAAGGTACAAAAACCGAATTTACGAACCATCAGTTACCCCTATAATTTTATAGAAAAAATAATACTGTCTAAGTTATTTTAAATAAACATAACTAATTCTTCCACCGGAACCTGCTAAAAAGGCTGCAGCTTTTGATGCATGACTTTTGACTACATGGTAAGGGGCAGTTGAAATTGTTTTCCAAGCACTCTCTCCGTTGTTATAAACATCAACCCCGGATGTACCACATGTTATTATTAAATGATTGTTAATAAATTCAACACTCGATTTATAACCATTAGGATTAGGAATAATTTCTGTTTCTAATTTTATACTATTTTTATTTTTTTTAGCGCCTGTGCTATTTGACACCTTAAATGCAGCGATATTTTTTTCAGCAATTTTATCTTGCGTAAAATCTCCTCCTACAATGATGAGTTTTTTTTGATCTGGAGAGATAGCAATACTATTGGCTCCAGTTGAACTAGTACCTTGAATAATTGGCAAATCAAAAGCTACTCCATTCATCCATAAACGGCTTTTTAAGCCACCTGTAACCATAAACAAAGACTCGCCGGAATACACCATATTAGAATTACTTGATGCAAAAAATGCTTCTCCTTTGGCTAAAGTGGAACTGAAATATTGCGACTTCGTTCTTGTCCAAGAATCCCCTTTATCTTTAGAGGATAACAAGAATATGGTTCCGTCAATAGGATCCCCAATAATAAAACCATTATCGTTATCCTTAAAGTGAATAGCGTCTAAAAACATGGCTGTGTCATTGTTCTCATAAACTTTAACCCAAGAAGCACCGCCGTCTTTTGTTTTTAAAATGATGGCTGGAGATGCAACCGCTACAATGATTGCCTCTTTATCGTCCCAAGCATGCATCGCTCTGAAATCTCTTTGCTCATATCCTTTCACTTGAGTCCATATAAAAGACTTTCCCTCATCAATGGATTTTGCAATCATCCCTTTGGATCCACTCGCCCATATTACTTTATCAGAAGGCACAGCTAAACTTCTTATACTGACTCCTTTTTGTTCGGTTAATTGCTGAATTTGATATTGTGCAGAAGCATTTGAACTTACTAAAATAGTTAACAGAAAAAAGATTTTTGTAATAGACATGGTTTAATGATTTTTGCAGGATAAAGATACATTATGATACCGTATTGGATGAGCAGAACAGAGTTGATGTTAGGACAAGATACAATTGCATCCTTAATGGATAAAAATGTATTAATAATAGGTCTAGGAGGTGTAGGTGGCATTTGCGCCGAAATGATAGCGAGGGCTGGAGTTGGCAGGATGACAATAGTTGACAATGACACCATTGACCCAAGTAATATCAATCGACAAATTCCTGCTTTACATTCAACTGCTGGTCAACCAAAAGCACAAGTATTGGGTGCAAGGTTAAAAGATATTAACCCCGAATTAGACTTAACAGTATTAGAGGTTTTCATAAAAGAAGATTTGACAAGAGACATCTTAGATAGTACAAAATGGGATTATGTGGTGGATTGCATTGATACTTTGTCTGCTAAGACCTTTTTAATAAAGGGCTGCATTGATAGAGGGTTACCAGTAGTAAGTTCTATGGGTGCTGGTGGAAAAGTAGATCCAAGTCAAATTGTAGTTGCCGATATCTCCAAAACCTATGTTTGCAATTTGGCAAGATATGTGCGTAAAAGACTACAAGCATTAGGCATCAAAAAGGGTTTAAAAGTGGTATTTAGTCCAGAAAAAGCGGATCAAGATAAAATCATAGTAACCGAAAAAGCCTTTCCAAAAAAGTCTATAATTGGTACTTTAAGCTATATGCCGGCAATATTTGGTTGTACCGTGGCAAGTGTAGTCATTCGTGATTTAATAGCAAAGGATTGATTTTGATGATTTTGGGGTAAATTTTCTTTGAAAAACGCTCAAATTATCTTTATTTTGCAACCCCAAGGAGATAATATTGAATTGGTGTAGATGGTTCGGTAGCTCAGCTGGATAGAGCGTCATCCTTCTAAGATGAGGGCCATTGGTTCGAATCCAATCCGAATCACAAAGCCTGTCACAAAGTGACAGGCTTTT
>CAZAOF010000004.1:0-39148 GCA_964486665.1 uncultured Sediminibacterium sp. | reverse complement strand
CACGACATCAGCATTGATTGAATCGGGCACCCTATTCCAATCCAATTCCATTGCTCGTACATTATTTAATGTAAGGTGCTGAATATTTTTCTCTAATAACGCTACTGCATCAGGCGCGTAGTCAGTGACTTGAATTGATTTTACTTTACCCGCAATGAAAAAGCTAGGCAGTCCAATTCCTGCGCCAATTTCTAACACAGTTTTATCTTTTATAAAGTCTGGGTGGGTCTTGAAAAACTGAACCAATGCTAAAGAGGATGGCCAAAGTTTAGCCCAATAGGGAAATGGTTCGGCTGGATGATCGATTAATATTGCCTCATAAACTTCCTTAACCTGTTCATAATCAGGAATATAGATTGCCAATTCGGCAATAAATGGAGTTAATTTGAGAGGATAACGCATGCTAGATTGCAATGTTAGTTAGAAAATTCTTTATTTATTTGGTTGGTATTTAAATACTTCATTACTTTGTAATTCAAAGTACTTTTAAATTAATTAAAATGGATCAACAACAAGAACAATTAGAAACCCTCAAAGACATTAGGTCTATGATGGAGCGCTCTTCGAGATTCTTATCCTTAAGCGGCCTTGCTGGCATCATCGTAGGGTTAATTGCTATCGCAGGTGTAATGGTTGCCTACACATTCTTAGGTATGCAATTAGACGAGCCAGGTTATTATACTTTTATTGTAGATGCTAACGGTAAAATAAACAGCAATGTGTATCAATTTTTATTTGCCGAACTTATTTTGTTATTGGTGATAGCGCTCTCAACAGCTATTTATCTTGCGATGAGAAATGCAGTGTCTAAGGGTTTACCTACTTGGGATGCAACCGCAAAAAGATTATTAATCAATATGGCTATTCCACTTGGGGCTGGGGCCATCTATTGTGCCATTCTTTTATACCATGGACATATCGCCTTAATTGCACCTGCCACAATTATATTTTATGGCTTGTCAATTTTAAATGCAAGTAAATACACCATTCATGATATTCGTTCACTTGGTGTACTTGAAATTGTAATCGGGTTGCTTGCATCTATTTATGTGGATTATGGTTTGCTATTTTGGGCTTTTGGATTTGGCATATTGCATATTGTGTATGGTCTTTATATCTACTTTAAATACGAGAAGTGAAAAATTATATAGCAGCTTTGAATAAGGCATTCGAAAGCAGAGTTAGACTAGGTATCATGTCTGTACTTCTGGTGAATGATACGGTGGATTTTGGAACATTGAAAGAGCAACTTCAATTGACAGATGGCAATATGGCCAGTCATTTGAGCGCGCTAGAAAAAGCCGATTATATCTCTGTTACAAAACAATTTATAGGCAAGAAACCTAATACTACTTATGCAGTAACAGTTGAAGGGCGAAAAGCCTTTAGTGATCATTTAGACGCACTAGAAAAATTAATACAAAAAACTAATTAATAAATCCTTCCCCCTCTCTATTAAAAAAAATTATTTAAAATGGAAAACATAATTAAAAATAATATCAACAATCCTAAACAACTTGAATTGTTGTATCGACAGGATAAAGTGTCCTTTGTGTCTGCATTTAACCTCGTTTACCAAGATATTAAAGATCAGCCCTCAGCACAAGCTTGGAATGAAAGATTAAATTTTACACAAGAAGATGTTACTTGGGGTAATAAAAGTGAAATTACATTCATAGTCATAGCTGCATTGATAGGTGGAATCATTGCCAAAATTCCTGGATTTTTAGGTCTAGAATATGACGTCTATTTGTCAAAAAATATTGGATTTGTGGTGTTCCCAATTTTAAGTATGTATTTTGTTTGGAAGCAAAAGTTATCATTCAATAAATTTATTTTACCACTCATCTTATTCATTGCTGCTGCTATTTTTATTAATACCATTCCTTATAATGAGCAGAGTTCGACATTTATCTTGTCTTTGATCCATTTGCCTATTTTCTTATGGGCTATATTGGGCTATGCATTTATTGGGGGAGATTTTAATAACACTCCAAATAAGATTGCTTTTCTAAAATTCAATGGCAATTTCATAGTAATGACAGCTTTGCTATTTATCTCAGGTGTATTGTTTACTGGTATTACAATCGCTTTATTTGAGTTATTGAAAATTGATATTCAACAATTTTATTTTGAACAAATAGCCGTATGGGCTTTAGCTGCAATACCAATGCTTTCTACTTATTTAGTTCAAAACAATCCACAACTAGTAAATAAAATTTCTCCTACAATTGCAAGAATTTTCACCCCGCTTGTATTTATGACTTTGTTGGTATTTCTTTCTGCTTTAATGTATACTGGAAAGAATATTTATAACGACCGTAATTTTCTATTACTTTTTAATGCCTTATTGATTGGAGTAATGGCTATTATCTTATTCTCTTTAACGGAGGCAACGAAAAATGCAGGTTCAAAAATAAATTTAATTATTCTATTTGGATTGTCTTTATTAACAATCATTGCCAATGCTGTTGCGCTTTCAGCTATTGCGTTTAGACTTTCTGAATTTGGAATTTCGCCAAACAGATTAGCGGTATTAGGGGCAAACCTATTAATGTTTATTCATTTGTTATTTGTCTCTTATGGTTTGATAAAAAACCTAAAAGGTAAAGCTTCAATACATGATGTAGAGAAGGAGATTGCATTATTTATACCAGCTTATGCGATATGGGCAGCTTTTGTCACTTTCGCAATGCCTTTTATATTTAAGTTTATGTAGTTTACTCGATATGAATAGCAGGTATGTTAGAGTATTTTTTTTCTTCTAAACCATAAATAAATAACAACTACAACCGCTGTCATTAAAAATAAAGAAAAGGCATATCCGTACTTCCAACTTAATTCAGGCATGATTAAGAAATTCATACCATAAATGCCTACAATAAAAGTTAGTGGCAAAAAGAAGGCAGAAAAAATAGTTAATAAACGAACAATTTCATTATTTTTTTGGTTGCTAATAGAGAGGTACGTGTTCATTAACTGTGTTGAATTTTCTACTGATTCCTCGTTAAATGTAAGTAAGTTCAAAAGCTGATCTTGGATATCTTGATGAAAATAGGAAACCTTATACTTGTCTTGTGATTGATGTATAACTTCCTTAGAGATTAGTAATATTTTTTTCAATATCCTTGCCTGTGTTTTGATAAAATAGAGCTCCTCTATAAAAACAATTCTATGGTCTTTTAAGAAAATAGTTTTCTCAATTTCTGTTATTTTATTAGAAAGATCGATCGTTGGTTTTTTGAACGACTCAATCATATTACTAACTATTTTTAAAAAAAATTCGTCAATTTTAATATTATGTTCTTCGTCTATATTTAAAAATGAGAAATAGGCACGATGAATGGTTATTAATTTGTCTTCAAAAATAAAGAACGCAATTTTGTTTGTCATTTCTCCAACCTCATCAATATTCAGTGTTACATCTGAGGTGTAGGCTCTGAATATAAAAAAATCGTGTTTATTCACTTGCTCATATTTGGGCAAATGGCCAATATCAAGTGAATCCTTTATTAAAAAGTAATTCAAATGATATTTGCTAGCTATTTGTTCTAGTTCATTTTCATTTGCGTTTTCTATGTCAATCCATGTAAAATTTTCAAATGCTATTTCTTTTAAGATCATATGCTCATTTTTAAATATTTTTTCAAACCAGACTAACCTTCTACATAAGCCTTAAAATTATTTAGTATTGCTTGCCATCCTTGCTTTTGCAAATCGAGTGAATTTACTTCTTCAGGTTCAAATGTTTCTATTATTTTAGTTCCAGTTTCGGTTTTTTCAAATTGAATATTTAACTCTCGCCCGTCCCCTAAAAATATTTCAATAAATGAATGGTCTATTATTTTGGTAAAAGTACCCCAGAAGTCAAACTCTACGGAGCCGTCCTTTGCTGCCATGATATAGTGAAATTCTCCGTTAAGATTAAATTCGCTAGATGCTTTTGGGCAATGCCAATCTTTACTTGCAAAATTCCAATGCATTACGTGCTCAGGTTTAGTCCATAAATCCCAAACTGTTTCTAAGGATGCTTCTATATCTGTCTCTACAGTAATTAATTCCATTTATTTGAGTTATTTGATTAATTAGATTTAGTTAGTTCATCTCATGTACTTGATTAATAGGTGTCGTCATTTATCTCTAACCAATATCCATCTGGATCTTGTAACCAAATTTGATGAACTCCGTCCACTCTTGTTGTAATTGCATTTTTATTTCCTGATACATCTTCATAGACCAAGTTAGCAGACCTTAATTTTTCTATAAAAGTTTTAAAATTTGGAACAGTAAAGCAGGTATGTTGATTTTTATAATATTCTTTTTTTGCTGTTGCCCCTTGTATAACATGTAACATGGAACGTTCGCCTGTACTGTACCATATATGTTTTCCATCATGAAATGGCTCTGGTACTGTATCTAGTCCTATTATATTGGTATAAAACAAGGCTGTTTTCTGAATATCAACAACATAAATAGCGGTATGGTTTATATGCACTTTTGGTACCTGAGCGCTAAGTGGATAGTTAATAAGGCAGATGAAACACAGTGCAATGAGAGATTGCTTCATAATATATTTTTTTGTTGTAAGGAGGATGCATAAAGCTTTATCTATCAAATATATTTAAATTTGACTACTAAAAGAGTACAGATATGATTAAACTCATTTGTACTTAATCTGTCTAAATTGCATTTATCCATCAATTTTCTTATTTTTATACATCTATATTTTTCCGATATTATAAACAAATCCTCATCATGAGGTATAATTTTATTACATGAGTACAAATACAATTTCAAAGAATATGCGTGTTTATCATCGCTACCTAGGCTTTTTTTTAGCTGGAATTATGGCCATTTATTCAATAAGTGGCATGATCATGATCTTTAGAGAGACCAATTTCCTTAAAAAAGAAAACCATAAAGTGATGACCGTGGCAACTAATCTTAAAAATGAAGAAATTGGACCAGCTATTAAAATTAAGAACCTAAAAGTAAAGTCAGATACGCTAGATGTGGTCACTTTTGAACAAGGCACTTATAACAGAATCACTGGTGTTGCAGATTTTAAAGTAATGGAGTTGCCAATTTTTATCAGTAAATTGACTAAGCTGCATAAAGCAACACATAAAGACCCATTATATTATTTAAATATCTTTTTTGGTGCCTCTTTATTGTTTTTTGTCATTTCTTCTTTTTATATGTTCATGCCAGGCACTACTATATTCAAAAAAGGCATTTATTTTACTTTGGGAGGCATTGTTTTAGTGTTGGTGATGCTTTTCTTTTAATAAATTTTAAGAAAAAGGGTGCAAAATTAATAACACCCTTTTTTTATTGAAATATTAATCGTAATTTTACGATTAATATGGGAACTACTAAAACAAAAGATTACGCAGCGCAAGAGTTAAGTATTGCTAAATATGCTAAAGCCTTGTCACATCCTGCAAGGATTGCTATTTTAAACTTATTATTAAAGAAACAAGCCTGTGTGTGTGGTGATATAGTAGATGAATTACCCCTTTCTCAAAGTACTGTATCGCAACATTTAAAAGAGCTTAAAGAGGCTGGATTAATTAAAGGAGACATTGACGGGGCTTCGGTATGTTACTGCATTGATGAGAAGGAGTGGAACAAGGCCAAAATACAATTGAATCAACTGTTTGACAAATTTGCAGTTCCTTTAAAAAGTTGTTGTTGATTTTTTTTGAAATAAATAATCGTTTTATTACGATTAAAGAATGGGTATGAATTTGATTTTTTAAAAATTTAAAATTATAATGATGCAAACAGAAGAACAACTAAAAGAGATCGTAAGAAAAAAGTATAGTGAAATTGCACTTCAAGATAAAGCCGATAATATGGCTTCATGTTGCGGCGCTGGTGGCTGCTCGACAGAAGTTTATAATATCATGTCCGAAGATTATACCACCCTTGAGGGGTACAATGCCGATGCGGACTTAGGACTTGGCTGTGGATTACCCACTCAGTTTGCAAGAATCAAAAAAGGCGACACGGTAGTAGACTTAGGGAGTGGTGCCGGAAATGATTGTTTTGTTGCCCGTCACGAGACTGGTGAAACTGGCAAAGTGATTGGTATCGATTTTACTCCTGCAATGATTGATAAAGCTAGAGCTAATGCTGAATTAAGAGGATTTAATAATGTGGAATTTAGACAAGGAGACATTGAGCATATGCCTATTACTGCTAACACTGCAGATGTGGTGGTAAGTAATTGTGTGTTGAACTTAGTGCCTAATAAAGACGCAGTGATCAAAGATATTTTCAGGGTTTTAAAACCAGGCGGTCATTTTAGCATTTCAGATGTGGTCCTAGTTGGTGCACTGCCAGAAGGTTTAAGAAAAGATGCCGAGATGTATGCTGGCTGTGTTGCTGGTGCAATTCAGAAAGAGGTTTATTTGGAGCTAATTCATGCAAATGGATTTCAAAATATTGTTGTACAAAAAGAAAAACCGATTGTTATTCCTGATGATATTTTAATTCATTATTTAACACAACAAGAAATTGAACAATTTAAAGGGGGATCAACAGGGATATTCAGTGTGACCGTTTTTGCACAAAAGCCTTCAGCTGATCAAAAGCCATCTGAAGAGAAAAAATGCATACCTGGTGCAGGTTGTTGTTAAATTAAGCGATATATAAATTGATCATTTTATAATTCATTCATTAAAAATTGGTTCATGTCTACTAACCATTGTGCTCCAGCTGCCGAAAGAAAGCAATTAAGTTTTTTAGATCGATATTTAACCCTTTGGATTTTCTTAGCGATGGCAGTTGGTGTTGCTATAGGAAATTTTTTCCCGGGTGTTGCTGTAAGTATTCAATCCTATTCAAATGGTACAACCAATATCCCCTTAGCAATAGGATTAATCTTGATGATGTATCCTCCTTTTACAAAAGTGAAATACAGCCATCTAGGTAAGGTATTTAAAAACACTAAAGTATTAGGCTTATCCTTATTTATCAATTGGATCATTGGTCCAATTTTAATGTTTGTTTTAGCAATACTTTTTTTAAGAGATCAGCCAGAATACATGATGGGGTTAATTTTGATCGGCTTGGCTAGATGTATTGCCATGGTGATTGTGTGGAATGAATTGGCAGAAGGGAGCAGAGAATATGCTGCTGGATTGGTTGCATTGAATAGTATTTTTCAAGTGGCTTTATATAGTGTGTACGCTTATGTATTTATTACTATTTTGCCTCCTTATTTTGGAATAGAAGGGACTGTAGTTAATATTTCAATGAGTCAAATTGCTGAGTCGGTAGCAATTTATCTTGGTCTGCCATTTTTGCTTGGTTTTTTATCGAGAATTATTTTAATTAAAGCAAAGGGTGAAGATTGGTTCAATACAAAATTTATTCCTTTTGTTTCTCCAATTACCTTGATTGCATTATTGTTTACAATTATGGTTATGTTTAGTTTAAAAGGGCAACTCATTGTACAAATTCCTTTTGATGTGGTAAGCATTGCGATTCCACTAGTCATTTATTTTGCGATCATGTTTTTCGTAAGTTTCTTAATTGGCAAAAAAATGGGGGCTGACTATGCTACCAATACATCTATCGCTTTTACTGCCGCAGGAAATAATTTCGAATTAGCTATCGCAGTAGCGATTGGGGTATTTGGGATTAATAGTGGCCAAGCTTTTGCCGGGGTAATAGGCCCATTAGTCGAAGTACCTGCTTTGATTTTATTAGTGAATGTGGCATTTTGGTTAAGAGATAAATTGTATAAAGTTTAAATGTATAGTATGAAAAAGATTTTAGTTTTATGTACTGGTAATAGTTGTCGTAGTCAAATTGCAGAAGGTTACTTAAGACATTTTGCAGGCGACAAAGCTGTTATTTATAGCGCAGGCGTAGAAACCCATGGGGTGAACCCAAAGGCTATTGCTACTATGAAGGCAGATGGCATTGATATTTCAGGCCATACATCCAACAACATTACAGAATACACCGGAGTGGACTTTGATTTTGTGATTACCGTTTGTGATAATGCTAAAGAGCGTTGTCCATTCTTCCCTTCTAATGCACAAAAATTTCATTATAATTTTCCAGACCCTGCGAAGGCAAAAGGTACTGAAGCAGAAATTGAGAAGGAATTCGAATCTGTTAGGAATATGATCAAGCAATATTGTTCCGACTTTGTAAAAAATAATATCAAATAAATCCATATGAAAAATGAACCTGAGCAGCGATCGGTTCTGGGATTAAAACAGAACCTACCTCAATTTCTTTTATTAGTTATAGTGAATGCCTTTGTAGGCGCAATGATAGGTATAGAAAGATCTATCTTTCCTGAATTTGCTGCATTTAAATTCGATATCCATTCTACCTCTATCATCTTATCTTTTATTGTCATTTTTGGATTTTCTAAAGCAATTGCAAATTATTTTTCAGGATATTTAGCAGCAAAGTATACCAGAAAAAAAGTATTGTTATTGGGCTGGATACTTGCGCTTCCAGTACCCCTCATTTTTATTTATGCGCCAAGCTGGAACTGGATCATTTTTGCGAATGTATTGTTGGGTATTCATCAAGGTTTTGCTTGGTCGAGTACTGTGGTGATGAAAATTGATCTTGTTGGCCAACAAAATAGAGGCTTAGCAATGGGGTTAAATGAATTCGCTGGATATATTGCAGTGGCGCTTATGGCGTTTTTTACCGCATACATAGCAGACAAGTTTGGTATCTTCCCTTTTCCTTTTTACTTAGGATTGGCTATAGCGATAATAGGATTATTCATTACTTGGGTCTTTGTGAAAGACACGTCGGGTTTTGTGGAAACAGAATCTCTCACAACAAGTAGTAATATTCCTAGACTTAAAAATGTATTTACGGAAACTAGCTTTACCAATAGGAATTTGAGTTCAGTAACACAAGCCGGTCTTGTTAATAATTTAAATGACGGGATGGTTTGGGGTTTATTACCTATCATGCTACATCAAAAACTTTTTTCTTTAATGGATATTGGAGTCATTACTTCAATCTATCCTGCTGTATGGGGACTTAGTCAAATTATTACTGGAAAGTTGGCAGACCTAGTTTCAAAAAAACAATTATTGTTCTGGGGTATGTTGTTGCAGGCAGTCGCTATAGCGTATTTAATTTTTGCTTCTAGCTACACCGAAATGATTTTAGTTTCTATATTTTTAGGTATTGGAACAGCCATGGTATATCCAACATTTTTAGCGACTATCAGTGATTATACGCATGCATATGATAGAGCTAAGAGTCTGGGTATATTTAGGTTTTGGAGAGATAGTGGTTATGCTATTGGTGCCATTATTACTGGTTTGACAGCAGATTATTTTGGAGCAACTTTTGCCATATTGATTATTGCTTTACTCACTTTAATTTCTGCTATCTTTATAAAAATTAGAATGGATTAATTTTAATAAAGATAGCTACAAAGTATATTAAACGATTTTACTACTAGGTGGCTGGGAAATCTGCTCCTTCTGATGTAGCGGCCCAAGTATCAAAATCATTTTTCAATTCTTCTAATTTTAGTCTAGCTCCTTTTAAGGCAGCAACGCCTAGTAACAATCTCAATGGGGGATTTTCTGCCTCTGTTACTGCAATCATTGCTTTCGCAGCTCTCACAGGATCGCCCGGTTGGTTGCCACTGTATCCTCTAATATCTCCTTTATTTTTTTCGGCTGTTGTTGCATAATCCTTTATGGTGAAAGCGCCTTCTTTTGCAGATCTTCCTGCCCAATCTGTTCTAAAACCGCTTGGGGCTATAATGGTGACTTTGATGCCTAGTGGACTAACTTCTTTATATAAGGCTTCACTTAAACCATCTACAGCGTATTTTGTTGCATTATAAAATCCTACACCAGGAAATGACCTTAATCCTCCTATAGAGGCAATGTTTAAAATATGACCACGTTTTTGATGACGCATAATAGGTAATACCGCTTGTGTCATGTTGGCTAATCCAAAAACATTGATCTCAAACATTTTTCTAATTTCAGCTTCTTCACTTTCTTCCACAGATGCAAAGTAGCCAATCCCTGCATTATTGACGAGAACGTCTATTTGACCAAATCGATCCATGGTTTGTTTAACAGCATTCGCAATATCTTCTTTTATGGTAACGTCTAGTTTTAAAGCAATAGCATTCGTTGGATATTTTTCAACAATATCTTGTATATCATTGGTGTTTCTAGCGCTGACTACTACTGATTCCCCTTTCGCTAATACTTCTAGTGCTAATGCGCGTCCAAAACCTGTTGAACAGCCTGTGATTAACCAAACTTTTTTCATGTTGTTAAATTTGGCACAAGTTAATTCAATTCATATTTAAACTTACAACTTCTTGTAAGCCTTAGCTGGTTGAATGCTTTTAGTAAATTATAGTGTACCTTTAATCAAGAAAAAAAATAATATATTTTGAAGTTTATAGATTTAGGACTTGATCAGCGAATTTTAGATGGGATTGATGCAATGGGTTATGAAACAGCAACGCCTGTGCAACAACAGGTAATGGTGCCAATTTTAGAAGGAAAAGATATTATCGCAGCGGCGCAAACAGGTACTGGTAAGACAGCTGCATTTTTATTACCGTTATTACACAGATTGTTGACTTCACCACATCAAGCTGGTGATATCAATGCTTTGATTATCGTGCCAACAAGAGAACTAGCGATTCAAATTGCAGAGGGACTAGAAGGGCTAGCTTATTTTACTGATGTGAGTTCTATTGCGGTATATGGCGGAGGAGATGGCAATTCATTTGCTGCAGAAAAAAAAGCGTTGACATCCGGTGCTGATATTGTAGTGTGTACGCCTGGTAGAATGATCGCACACTTAAATATGGGCTATGTTAAATTAAAAGGTTTAAAATATTTGGTGTTAGATGAAGCCGATAGAATGTTGGATATGGGCTTCAATGATGATATCGCAAAAATAATCACCTATTTACCTACTGAAAGACAGAACTTATTATTTTCAGCAACGATGCCGCAAAAAATGCGTGCTTTAGCTAATAAAATACTAAGAAATCCAGTAGAAATCAATATTGCGATTTCAAAACCGCCAGAGCAAATTGTCCAAAAGGCTTTTGTGGTTTATGATAATCAAAAAGCAGGAATTATTAAAGATATGCTTGGCTCAAAGCGCTATTCTAAAGTAATTGTATTTTGTTCTAAAAAGCAAAATGTAAAAGATTTGACTGCAATTTTAAAGTCTGCAAAATTAGCTGCCGAAGAAATCCATTCGGATTTAGATCAAAAAAGTAGAGAACAGTATTTGCAAGATTACAGAAATGGAAAAACGAATATCCTTGTTGCAACAGATATTTTAAGCAGAGGGATAGATATAGAAGATATAGATTTGGTAATCAATTATGATGTGCCAAATGATGGTGAGGATTATATTCACCGTATTGGCAGGACTGCTCGTGCAGCAACAACAGGCACTGCCTTCACTTTAGTGAGTGAAAAAGAGCAATCTAAATTTGCTTTAATTGAAGAATTACTAGGGGCTCCAGTTTTAAAAGGAACCGTACCTGCCGAGTTTGGTCCCACACCCGAATACAATCCAAAACAAAAAAAATCAACTGGATTTAAGAAAAGAAGGTAGTCAAGAAATCAATTGAGGAGTCTGGAGTTTTGTAGATAGTTTTTATTTTCGGCATATACAAAAAGACAAGAAGCGCCTTGGATCGCTTTAATAATTTCTTCTACCTGATTATTCGGTACGGCAGGACAACCTAAGCTTCTGCCTAAATAACCCTGTTGATTCACAAAGCCTTGGTTCGCGTAATCTGCTCCATGTAAGACAATTGCTCTTTGTTCTGCTTTATCGTTAATGCCAGACTCCATTCCTTTTAATACCAATGATTTTCCATGCTTTCCTTGATAGGGCTTGCCAGTAACATAGAATCCTAGACTACTCTGAAAAGACCCAAGGCTGTTAGAGAATTGCTTTGCAAACAATAGTCCAGAGTTTTTGCCGTGTGAAACAAATGTCTTAAGAAGCAGTTCTTGCCTTTCCATGTCTATAATATACAAACGTGGATGATTGCTAGCCAAGCTCATATCGGCGATAGTTAAGTAACGTTGATTGGCAATTTTGCCTAATTGCTTTAACTTCTCGTAGCCTTTTATGGCTAATAAAACTGCCTTTGAATTAATATTTAATTTCTCGGACAAGCTATTACGAATAATTATAGGCTCATTATTATTTACATGAGTATGACCAACAAAAGAGGTAAGCATCAAAAATGACACAAGTCCCATTAAGCCAATTAAACTTCTCTTTTTAAAAATCTTAAACATCTGCAAAGGTACGCATGATGTGATAAATGAGTTGTTAAAATACTTTAAAAACTGCTAAAACTATCTATTGTATACGTTTTTATAAAATAATAAATTATTATTTGAGTCAAAGTCTACTTGGCTATACCATACAATCAGTGGAATTTTTTTTGAAAGAGGAATATAGATAGGTTTAGGATTTAAATAACATTTTGTTAAATCTATACTATCTATTGCCTTTAAATTATCTTCAAGTAATAATCTGCCCATTTCCACTGGCTTCTCCATACGCATACATCCATGACTGTAAAATCGATTCTTGTAGGCAAATAATTTTTTTTCTGGTGTATCGTGTAAAAAGATCGCAAATGGACTGTCAAATTCAAGCTTGAGGATACCCAGTGAATTTTCGCAACCTGTTGACTGCCTTATGATGTAAGGAAAATTCACAAGATCTATATTATGCCAATTTATTTGATAAGGATTGAGTGGTTTATAATTTGAGTTTAAAACTTCAAGGTGGTTTCTCGATAAGTAATCAATATCAGTCTTAATTTTTGGCAACATCTCATTAATAATAATACTCATTGGAACAGTCCAATAGGGGTTGATGGTAACCTGTTTAATATAAGTAGATAGTGTTTTTGTAGGAGTGCTTTTTTTCCCTAATATCAATCTCATCTCAAGTTTTATTTTATCTCCTTCGTATACTTTTAACTGAGCAGATGGGATATTAACAAGCACAATTTGTTGCTTTTCTTTGATCGCCGCTAGCCATCTATATTCATTAGCCGCTTTTGTTAGCAATCTTATTTTTTCTTGGTTTTTTGAAGCGACATCTTGATATTTATGTAAAGTATCAAGTATAGTTTTTACCTCAATACTTTTCTTATTTAATAATTCAACTAGTTGGTGTAGTTGTGTATTTACCAGGTATTTCTTTATTAAAGAAGACACATCTATAAGTGATGCTTTAAATTTTACACCTTGATAAGCTAAAGCTGGATATTTATTCCCATTTGCTAAGTGGCTAAAAAAATTAGAAGCTACTTTTGCTATTGCGACTTCTGCTGCCAAACTATCTTTATAACTTTTAAAACTAGCAGGTTCATTTATCGCTTTTTTTAAAAGGACTGTATTATAATCTGATTCACGTAAGGCGTAAGACTTTGAGTTTTTTACGATGCTGTCTAATTGAATCAAAAGTGGCTTATGCATTATCCATTCAAATACTTTAGGTTCTTGAGTTGCTTGTGCGCAAATATTGAATGACAAGAGTGAAAAGATGCCTACAAATAGCCTCCTGAATAAAATACGGGCACTCGTTTTCTTAGAAATATTACTGTGTGGGATATACATACTTGTGCAAAGTTAAATAGTTCTAATCAATGACTGTTTATAACTATTGCTATTTAAGTTGTAAATTTGCAAACTATTCCAATATTGGATACACTGAATTAATCTACCTCTATTATGAGTATTTCAAGTAAGTTAAATGAAAGATGTCAAGGATTGTGCGAACTATGCACAACTGAACCTGCAATGCACGAGTATGCTGTGAGTCCAAAAAACAATGATGTAATCGAAAACGAAGTTGCTTTGTGTGAGACCTGTCTCTTAAATATAGATGCTGAGGACGCCGGTAATCATTGGCAATGTCTTGCAGGTAGTATTTGGAATACAGAACCTAGCGTTCAGGCTTTAACTTATCGCATCCTGTATGCTAATAAAGACAAAGAATGGGCGAATGAAATCATGTCTTCTGTAGAATTAGATGAGACAGTGGTTACTTGGGCAGTTTCTTCTTTTATCAAACAAGATGTTCATGTAGATAGCAATGGAACAATTCTTGAAAATGGTGACACAGTAGTTTTAACTCAGGTGTTAAATGTTAAAGGAGCAAATTTCATGGCCGCAAAGGGCACAGTTGTTAGAAAAATAAGGTTAGTTCCAGATAATACTGACCAAATTGAAGGAAAAGTAAATGAGCAAACAATTGTGATCTTAACAAAATTCGTTAGAAAGTCTGCTTAGGTATATAAAATAAAAAATTTTTTCGAAAATCTAAAGCCATCATTCTTCCTGATGGCTTTTTTATGCATTATGTAATTTGAAAATATAAAATTTATTGAATTTAATATTTTTTTATTTTGTTTTCAAATTAACAAAATTTTAGTAAGGATAAATGTTTTAAAAAGCAATGGTGCATAAAATAAAATTATTTTTATTTTATGAAAAAAAATATAATAATCGTAGGCCTTTTTTCTATTGTAATAAACGGGTGTAAAAAAATAGAACCACCCGTCACCTCAAAACCAGATGTAATGAATTCTACTGACGAGGTTAAGTCAAGTGCTGTAAAAAATGCAAGAAAATTCTATGTAGATCCTTCGTCTACAGCAACTACATCGAACGGTTCTTTTAGCGCTCCATTCAAGTCTATCGCTCAGGTTAATTCGACATTATTATTGGCGGGGGACACTGTTTTTTTTAAAAGTGGAAAAGTTTTTTCTGGCACATTAAATATCAGGCATTCTGGTACGGCCTCCGATCCTATTGTTTTTACAAACTATGGATCTGGTTACATTCCTGTATTCAATAATACGGCAAGTAATGTTATAAATTTTACTAATGTAAAATTTGTAGTCTTAAGTGGAATAAAAATCACAGATTACTCGATGAACGCTTCAGATAGAAGTATACCAGCTAATGTCAAATATGCGGTATCGCTTACTAATTCTACAAATTGTACTATTTCTAATCTTGATATTTCTTTAGTTGGTGTTGGTATATCAATAGGTAGCGGGTCTAATTACAATAAAATCACACAAAACAATATTTCTAATTTAAGAATGATTCGGAATACGCCTACTACAATTAATGCCAACGATGATTTTGGTGCTAACCCCATTGTTATACAAAGCTCCTACAATATAGTTGAGTATAATTATTTTAAAGATTGTTGGGCTTTAAGCTATGATTATGGATATGATGGAGGTGCAGTAGAACTTTATGGAACCAGTATCAGTCATAACAGAATTGTCTATAACACAGCAATAGATTGTAATGGTTTTGTGGAAGTGGGTAGTGCAACTAATGGAATTGCAGAGGGTAATATTGTTGCTTATAATAAAATTATTAATTGTGGAAGCGCCGGCACCTTTCAAACCTCAGGTACTTTCGCAGTAAAAATTTCAGGTTTTCAATATTATAACAATAATTTTATCGAAACTGTAAGGCAGTTTGCAAAACCAGCTAGTCTTTTTTATAGTTCTTTAAGAACGCCACCATCAGGCATGCTAATTTTGAGAAATAATATATTTTGGTTGTCATCTGGCATAAACGCATTTCCTACTTATTTAAATAATGCTTCTGTTATACATTCAAATAATATCTACAGAATGTCAACTGGCACTATTGGGATTACTTTATCAAATACAGAGCTGTATAGTAAAACCATTAATTTATTTACGAATACAATAGGATCTCCTTCGTCATGGAATTATCAGTTACTGCCTGGCGCTCCGGCTATTAATTTTGGAGTACATACTAATTTAGGATTCAACAAAGATTTTAATGGTAAACCAATTGTTAATCAGCCAGATGCAGGGAAACTTGAATTACAGTAAGTAACTACTATCCATGGTAAATGATCAGTTTAAAAATTAATCACAATCAATACTAAGTCTATCCTTTGTCATTGTTATAGGATTCTAGTAGGTATATCTTTACTCTAGTTAAATCAAACCTTAGTAGGCTGAAAGGTTTTTAGATATAAATGCTTTAAAAGGCATCAAACTAAATTGCCAAGAAGTTGTGTAAATACAACTGATGCTTTGATCGATAGGTTAATTTAATAGATTAAATCAGACATAAACGTTGCAAAAGACACTAAACTGGTTTAATCCACTCAAGACGGGTTCTATCGAACCTGTCTTGTTTTTTTAGTCCTATTTATTAATTCTTATCATTTTAAGATGAAAAAGCATATTTCAAATATCCATTTTGCTAGGGTGTTTATATTAGCTGGGATGACTATTTTATTTGTTGCCTGTGCGGATGTAAAAATAACACACTCTTGGAAGGCAAATGACCAGCTTAATCCAAAATCGAATAAAATACTAATTGTCGGTCTTTTTACAAATAAAGATAGGGGCTTAAGAGAAAAGATGGAAACACATTTACAAGGTGATTTGACTTCTTTAGGGTATAATGCTGTTAGTAGTATGCAGTTATATGGCCCACTTAGTTTTGAGGATACTAACGAAGACACATTGCTTTCAAAAATAAATAACGATGGAGTAGATGCCGTCCTTACAATTGTTCTTTTAGACAGAAAGAAAGAAAAAAAATATATACCGGGTAGTGTCTATTACTCTCCATTTTATAGTTTTCAACGTAGATTCTGGCCTTATTATGGTATGATGTATGAAAGAATTTATAGTCCTGGGTATTACCAAACAAGTACAAAGTATTTTTGGGAAAGTAATTTATACGATCTAAAATCTAAGCAATTATTATATTCTGTACAAACAGAATCATTTGACCCTAATGATGCTACCACATTAGCACATCGATACGGAAAAGTAATTATTAATGACCTGAAACAAAAAAATGTGCTCAGATGATTAATGTTCTTAGATGATCATTTTATTCATAGGCAAACAATTCACTTTATTTTTGCAACACAATTGGGGTCGCGGCTCTTTTATTAATATCAAATTCTGCCATTTGACTTAAACGGTCGTCAATCTTTTTTTCGTTAATTTCTGCCATTTTAAAAATAGATGCAGCCTCGTCCATTCCCAATGTATTTGCATAGGAAGCTGAGGTACCGTATATACATATTTTATAGTGGTTGATAATTTGCACACTTGCTAACATACAAGCGTCCCTTATTTCCGGATCTGAGCATAATTCATATTTCATATCAGCATCCTCGATAAGGGTATTGAAAATCCTATTCTCATTACTTATTAGAGTCATATTTTCCTTATTTATAAATAGATCAAATGATTTTATATTTTGTTCAATATGCTCCAGATATTTTTGAAAAACCGACTTTAATTTTACTGAACTTGCCTTAATAATCCATTCTTGCATTGTGTTTTTTAGATGAACTTCACCAATAATAAAATATTGTGAATTAAAATTTAATAACTGGTGTAACGTGCTTATTGTGTTTTTATTTTCCATTTTTATTTAAAATTAAATCACATAAGAACATTTATATATGATCATAAGCAAACCAGTTTATGTTTATAAACATTTAAATTTTTAATTTTAATCAACCGTCATGCTATTGAATATCATATTTTACCAATATTCTATTAATTAGTTTTGTCAACACAATACATATTAAAATAATACATATCAAAACAATCCATATAAACTAAAATCATTACATTTTAAATTTTATTCAATGCAATTAAAATATAGTACAATAGCGGTCGCGTCATTTTTTTTTACTGCTTTCAACGTTTTTGACAATCATTTATTAGCGCAGAGTTCTAGTAGAGACAAGAAAGTAATATTAGATGCTAATGATGCAAAATCAGATTTTATCAAGGTTGATCCGCTTTTAAAAAATATATTCAATAAGGCCTATGGCTATGTAATTTTTCCCAATATTGGTAAAGGTGGTTTTGGAATTGGTGGTGCAACTGGTAATGGAGCAGTTTATGAGGGCGGACGACTAATTGGTATGGCTAAGATGACTCAGGTAACATTAGGATTTCAGGCAGGAGGACAGGCTTATCGTGAAGTAATTTTTTTTGAAGCAAAAAAAGATTTAGATCGTTTTAAAGAAAACAATGTAGAGTTTTCGGCTCAGACATCTGCTATTATATTAACAGAGGGCGCTTCGTCCGTTGCCAAATATGAAAATGGTATCATGATTTTTACTCATCCAAAAGGTGGATTAATGTATGAGGCTTCAGTTGGGGGACAAAAGTTTATCTATAGAAGAATCAAAGGGTAAGCTTATTGAAGAGCTTGATTTTTTAATTAATTTTTAAAACTTCATTTAAGACATTAATTCAACAAATAACAATCAATCATACATTTAACTATAGTCATAGGAATCAATTTTCAATCATGGTATTTTTACATCAGTATAATCAAAAAGCAAAGGAGTTGAAAATATAGAGCTAAATGTTTTAAAAGGCACTAAACTATATTTTCCTGTTGCATCATTGCTTCAAAATATCTTTAATTTTTGGTTGTTTAAATTTTGCAGAATAAACATTTTAAAAGGTACTAAACTGCATAATTGATCCGGGATGGGTTTGCGAGAGCCCTCCCGCTTTTTAAATTTTTCATTCATTTACATAGTCCTTACCCCCAAAAGGCAAACCACTTGCAACATTTTTTGCAGGTGGTTTTTTTATCTCAGTTTCCTTGTTAATAAATATTTTGAAAATTTGATATTTTAGGCTACTTTTGTTAACCAAATGGTTAAACTTAATGGTTAATAAATCAAATTCAACAGAATTAGCTATACTAATAGCTGCTAAAAATGTTTTTTCTGTAAAAGGAAAGGATGGCGCAACCATGCAAGAAATTGCTAACGAGGCTGGGATCAACAAGGCCTTATTACATTATTATTTTAGATCTAAAGACCTGCTTTTTGAACGAATATTTTTTGAAGAAGTCAAGAAATTTTCACCCATTCTCAAAAATGCAATTGACCAAGAGGTTGATTTATATCAAAAAATTAATAATATATGTGAAGCTTATATTATGATGAGTATAGAAAATCCTTTTGTTCCTGTTTTCGTAATAGGAGAGCTAAACAAACAACCCGACCTTTTTATTCAAAAAATGTTTGATGGGGATTTGCCTGATTTTCCAAAATTAGCTTTGGAAATAAAAATGGAGGTTGATGCTGGGAATATCAGACCTATTCTTCCACAGCACCTGATAATGAATATGATGAGCATGTGCGTTTTCCCATTCCTTATGAAACCAATGTTTATTGTGGGTATGAAGATTGACAAAGATTTGTTTCAAAATTTAATGCTACAAAGAATAAAAGAAGTACCAAAATTTATCCTAGAATCAATTAAAATATAACAAGAAATGCGTCTATTAGTATCGTTATTCCTCATAGGAATGCATATTTTTTCCTCTGCACAAATATATAATTTACAGGAGATTGAATCCCTTGCTATAAAAAATTATCCTTTAATAAAGCAAGCATCGATTATTCAAAATAGTGCACAGTTCAATATTGATAATATTAAAAAAGCTTTATTTCCTCAGATCAGCATTAATGGCCAAGCTACTTATCAATCTGATGTTACAAGTATTAGTTTGCCTATTGCAGGTTTTAATGCTAATCCGTTAAGTAGAGATCAATATAAGGCAACTGCTGAGCTGCAGCAGACTATCTATGATGGAGGAATGAGTAAAAAATTACAAGAAGTAGCTTTTGCTGGTTCCAAAACAGAGCTACTAAAGAACGAAGTTGACCTATATAGGTTTAAAGAACGTATTACACAGGTTTATTGTAGTGCGTTGTATACAAACGATGTGATTAAACAAGTTAGCTTAATTCAAAAAGACTTAGAAATCGCCTTATCTAAATTAGAGGCGTTATATAAAAATGGACTAGTTTTTAAAAATAATGTTTTACAAATAAAAGCACAGATTTTAAAAAATAGTCAAAAACTAGATGAAGCAATTGCAGCAAAACGAATGGTTTTAGATGCATTAGAAATTTTTGCAAATATTACTATTCCGACTAATGCTGATTTTGAAATTCCAAATGATAAAATAAATATCTTGAACGATCTAGAACTTTCAAGACCTGAATTGTTATTATTTGATGCACAAAAAACAAGTATCGAAAAACAATTAGGACTAGTGAATGTTAAAACAAATCCTAAATTAGGTGCATTTGTACAAAGTGGTTATGGTAAACCCGGATTGAATATGCTTAAAAATGAGTTTGATTGGTATAGTATTGGCGGCATCAAATTACAGTGGTCGCTTGGAGGGTACTATACTGCTAAGAAAGAAAAAACTATTCTTCAAAATCAAGCTACATTAGTACAAAACGAAAAAGACACGTATATTTTAAACAACCGTATTCAGCTTAAGCAACAAACAGATGAAATAGCAAAGCTTGTCAAATTGATAGCATCAGATAAAGAGATAATATTGCTAAGAGAGCAAATAAAAAAAACAAGTTTAGTCCAATTAAATAATGGGGTAATTACAGCTAATGATTATTTAAAGGAAATTAACGAGTTTGATTTAGCAAGTCAAGCACTTGTTCAACATCAAACTCAACTCATTCAATCAAAATTACAATATCAATTAATTAAAGGGAAAAATTAGACATATGAAAAATATTTTATTTATACTCTTCGCTACAATTTTATTAGGTTGCTCAGGTTCAAAAGGAAAATTTGATGCACAAGGTGTATTTGAATCTGAAGAAGTTATGGTAGCATCTGAGGTTTCTGGGAAATTAGTTTATTTTAATATTAACGAAGGGGATAGTGTTGGAATAAATCAAGTTATTGCAAAAGTAGATACAACAAATTTAACTTTACAGAAGGCTCAACTAGCTGCTTCATTTTCAGCATTAAGCCAAAAATTAATTGATGTATCACCTCAGGTAGAGCTACTTAATAATCAAATTGATGTTCAAAAAACTCAATTGAAAAATCTACTTTATGAGAAAAGCAGGATTGAAAATCTTTTGAAAAGTGACGCTGCTACCAAAAAGCAATTAGATGACATTGTTTTCCAAATAGAATCATTAGAAAAACAAATCCAGGTTTCAAGGCAACAAATTAAAGTTCAACAAGCCAATATAGGTACTCAAAATAGATCCATTTTGAGCGAAGAAGCACCAATACAAAAAAGAATGGATCAAATACAGGACTTAATTAATAAGTCACATATTGTAAATCCTATTAATGGAGTAGTATTGACAACTTATGCGAGATCAGGTGAAATTGTTAGTGCAGGCAAGCCATTATATAAAATCGCCAATTTGACTACCATGACATTAAGGGTTTATGTGAGTGGGGATCAATTAGCCAGTATTAAAATTGGCCAATCTGTAAAAGTATTGGTAGATAAGAATAAAGAGGAGTATGCCGAACTTTCTGGAACCATTGCATCAATTGCATCAAAGGCTGAATTTACACCAAAGACAATCCAAACAAAAGACGAACGAGCTAATTTGGTTTATGCAGTTAAGGTATTAGTTAAAAATGATGGCTTACTTAAAATTGGCATGTATGGAGAAGTTAAATTCTAATAATAAAGCTATCATTGTTGATAAGATTACTAAATCTTATATAACTGGCAAAAAAAAGGTAGTTGCACTAGATGAAATAAGTTTTGAAGTAACCGCAGGTAGTCTATTTGGACTCATTGGTCCTGATGGAGCAGGTAAGACTAGTTTATTTAGAATATTAACATCTTTACTTTTGCCTGATGCTGGAACTGTTTTTGTAGATGGTCTAGATGTGCAAAAAGAGTATAAAAAAGTAAGACAACGTATCGGCTATATGCCTGGTAAGTTTTCTTTGTATACCGATTTAACGATCCAAGAAAATATCGAATTCTTTGCAAGTATCTTTGGTACTACTTTTGAGGCAAATTTTGATCTTATTAAAGACCTCTATAGTCAGATAGAACCTTTTAAAGATAGAAGAGCTGGCAAGCTTTCAGGAGGTATGAAGCAAAAACTAGCATTGTGCTGTGCTTTAATTCATAGGCCTTCAATTTTATTTTTAGACGAACCAACTACAGGAGTAGATGCTGTTTCTAGAAAAGAGTTTTGGGAAATGTTACAATTATTAAAAGCCGAAGGAATAACAATTATTGTTTCAACACCTTATATGGACGAGGCGACATTGTGTGATCAGGTTGCGTTAATACAGGACGGCAGATTGCTAGATATTGATACTCCAGATAACATTATAGCTAAATTCCAAAAGCCTATATATGCTGTGAAGTCTAGTAATATGCTTCAACTATTAAAAACATTAGAATTGAATACAGCAGTTGAAAAAGTGTATCCATTTGGTGAATTTCATCACGTAGTTATGAAGCATACAGATGGATCTCTGCAGATTCCAGAGGGCACTGAAGTAAAAAAAATTATACCTAATATCGAGGATGTATTTATAGATTTAATGAGGAACCATGAATAAACACGCGATAGTTGTAGATAAATTATCTAAACATTTTGGCGATTTTAAAGCAGTTGATGAAATCAGTTTCGAAGTGGCTAAGGGCGAAATATTTGGCTTCTTAGGAGCAAATGGAGCTGGCAAGACAACTGCGATGAAAATGCTTTGTGGCTTGTCTATGCCAACAAGTGGTTCAGCTATAGTTGCCGGTTTCGACGTATATCAAGAAAACGAAGCAATAAAAAAAAATATCGGCTATATGAGCCAAAAATTTTCTTTGTATGAGGATTTGACTGTTAAAGAAAATATTAAATTTTATGCAGGTATATACGGCATTTCGCCTTCAAAAATTATAGATAAAACTAAACAATTATTAAACCAGCTTAATTTAGAAAAAGAAGCGGATGTTTTAGTTGGACAACTACCTTTAGGCTGGAAACAGAAATTAGCTTTTTCTGTAGCTATTTTTCATGATCCACAAATTGTTTTTCTGGATGAACCAACAGGAGGAGTTGATCCAATCACAAGACGTGAATTTTGGAATTTAATTTACGATGCTTCAGCAGCAGGTATTACTGTCTTTGTTACAACGCATTATATGGACGAAGCAGAATACTGTAACAGAGTATCTATTATGGTGGATGGAAAAGTAGAGGCGCTTGACACGCCCTTTAATTTGAAGCGTAATTTCAATGTACAAAGTATGGATGAGGTTTTTCTTCACCTTGCCAGAAAAGCAAAACGAATAGAATAATATGAAGCAGTTTTATCATTTTGTTGTCAAAGAGTTTTATCATATTTTTAGAGATAGGAAAACTTTATTTATTTTATTGGGTATGCCGATGGTGCAGATCATTATTTTTGGATTTGCCTTAACTAATGAAGTAAAAAACACCAATATCACTATTGTGAATCAATCTGGAAGCGAAACGGCAGCCAAATTAGTTCAAAAAATAGAATCTAGTAAATACTTTGAAGTATATAATCAAAGTTCAGAGGTTAGTCAAATAGATAAGTTGTTTAAGAAAGGCAAAGTAAAAATTGCACTTGTTATCCCTAGTGATTTTGATCAAAGTATCCTAAAGCAAAACAAAGCTCAGTTACAAATTATTACGGATGCAACAGACCCTAATGTTGCCACAGCATTAACTAATTATCTTTCTGCTATTATTCAAGATTTTCAGAAAGATTTGTATCCAAATAATAGTATCCCTTATAAAATGGAGGTAGAGGCGAGAATGATGTATAATCCACAACTTAAAGGTGCTTATAATTTTGTGCCTGGCGTTATGGCGATGGTTTTATTATTGGTTTGTACAATGATGACAGCCTTGACAGTAGTGAGAGAGAAGGAGTTAGGAAACATGGAAATCTTATTGGCATCGCCTATTAACCCTATTAAAATTATCATCGCTAAAGCGGTCCCTTATTTATTACTGTCAATAATCAATGTCACAACGATACTATTATTAAGCTATTTCGTTTTAGATGTACCAATTAATGGAAGTTTAACATTATTATATGCAGAAAGTATCTTATTTATCATGGTTTCCTTGGGTCTAGGTTTGCTGATTTCAGCAGGCACGGATTCACAACAATCTGCTATGTTTATTTCATTAATAGTTATGTTTTTACCTACTGTGATGTTTAGTGGATTCATCTTCCCAATCGAAAATATGCCTTTGCCATTAAGAATTATATCAAATATTATACCTGCAAAATGGTTTTTTATTATTGTAAAATCAGTAATGATCAAAGGCGTTGGGCTTAAGTTAGTTTGGAAAGAGACACTCATTTTAACATTTATGATGGTTTTGTTTTTTGGCATGGCGATTAAAAAATTTAAAATCAGACTAGCATGAGCCCATTAAGGTATATTCTTGAAAAAGAGTTCAAACAGATTTTCAGAAATCCAGCTATTTTAAAAGTAATTTTTATAATGCCTGTAATTCAGTTGATTGCTTTACCTATGGCAGCTGATTACGAGATTAAAAATATAAATATTGCCATTATAGACAGGGATCATAGTTCAGTATCAAACAAGTTGGTTCAAAAGATTACTGCTTCTAACTATTTTAAGCTAGTTGATTATAATAATGATTTTGATGCATCTATGGAGTTAATCGAAAATGATAAGGCAGACTTAATTCTTGAGATACCTAAAGATTTCGAGGCTAAATTATATAAAGAGCAGCAAACAAAAGTATTTTTAGCAGTCAACGCTATCAATGGAGTAAAAGCAAATCTAGGGGCAGCCTATATTGCAAATATTGTCCAATCCTACAATTCAGACTTTAGAATTCAAACAATTACACCAGGAAGATTCAATGATATCCCACAAATTGACATCAATGCGAGCAATTGGTATAATCCAAAAATGAACTATAAGGTTTTTATGGTGCCTGGAATCCTAGTTCTTTTAATCACTATTATTGGCATGAATTTATCATCAATAAATATTGTAAGAGAAAAAGAGATGGGGACTATTGAACAAATTAATGTAACACCGATTAAAAAGACACACTTTATTTTAGGGAAATTGATTCCATTTTGGATAATTGGTTTACTTGTAATTAGTGTAGGATTTTTAATCGCTTGGTTAGTTTATGGTATTATTCCATTGGGCTCCTATTTCACCTTATATTTATTTGCTGCTATATATCTATTGGTTATCTTAGGTTTAGGCCTTTTGATATCCTCTTATTCAGAAAATCAACAGCAGGCAATGTTAGTGACCTTTTTTTTAATGATGATTTTTGTACTAATGGGAGGTTTATATACCAGTATTGATAGTATGCCTGACTGGGCTAGATGGTTTACAAGGCTTAATCCCATCTCTTACTTTATAGAAGTAATGCGAATGGTAGTTTTAAAAGGAAGTGGAATTGTAGATTTATCAAAACAGTTCATCATCATGATCATTTATGCTATTGTAATTAACACTTGGGCGGTCTTAAGCTATCATAAACGCGCTTAAACAATAAAGAATGAATGTAGTCATCTTATTCGACGGGGTCTGTAATTTCTGTAACCGTACTGTTAATTTAATGATTAAGTATGATCAATTTAGGGTCTTAAAATTCTCACCTAATCAGTCTGTTGCTGGACAGAAAATGGCTAAAGAATTTGAAATAGATACTCAAGCTATTAAAACGGTGATTGCTATAATAGAAGGTAAGGTATATTTTAAAACAGATGCTATTATCGAAATCTCAAAGCGTCTATCTGGTTGGCCAAGAATTTTTAGCTTGTTAAAGTTCATACCAAAACCTATTCGTGACTTTTTTTATGATATTTTTGCTAAGTATAGGTACACGCTTTTTGGCAAAAAGCCACATTGTATGTTGCCAGATTTAAGTGTAAAAGACAGATTTTTACTTTAGAAAATGACCTTGCCCTATCATTAAAATTAAAACAGCTGTGAACCTAAATAGGACCATATTTAGATGGTGTATTATACTAATCAGTATAACTTGTTTACTTGTTTGCAATATTGCAAAAACAGCAAATGCGCAAGTAAATAAGGAGTTCAATAAGCCTATTGCCGTGTTTCCTTTTCAGTCTTTAGCTGGCGGTATTATTATGGTAAAAGCTACAATCGACAATTACCCAGATAGTCTTCATTTAATTTTTGATACAGGTAATACAGGGTTTTCATTAGACTCAGCCACTGCAAGCAATCTTGGCTTAAAGATTACACCAACCGACAGAACAGTAAGGGGTATCGCTGGAGTTAAGCAAGCTTTTTTTACCTATCAACATCAAGTAAATTTTCCAGGTTTTACGACAGATAATTTTGATTTTCATATAAGCGATTATGCCTTATTTGAGCAGGTATATGGTATTAAAATCGACGGCATTATTGGATATAGTTTCTTTAATAAATATGTAGTAAAAATCAATTACGACACTCGTTTAATTGAATGCTACGCACCAGCCAATTTTGCCTATCCTAAACGAGGTTATTTTTTACCAACAAAATTGTATAGATATCCCGTGAATACGGCAATATTACAAGAAGAATTTATTGTAAGCAGCAACTCGATTTTTGACATCGGTGCAGGGCTAAATTATTTAGTTTCAAGTAAATTAATTAACGATGTGAATTTATTTTCTCCTGGTAAAAAATATTTTAAAACACAGGTTGAAGGGCTAGGTGGTAAAAAGTTAATTGACATTACAGTTTTAAAGAAAATGAATTTAGGAAAGTTCCGTTTCAGGAATGTGCCTGTTCATATTTTTGACGACGAATTTGATATTTTAAACTATCCAAGTCTTGGTGGTATTATTGGAAGTGATTTGTTAAGAAGGTTTAATATGATCATCAACTATGCAGAAGAAAAAATACACCTCACACCAAATAGCCATTTCCGAGATCCTTTTGACTATCATTATAGCGGCATTAGTTTTTATGTAGTTGACGGTATGGTCACGATTGTAGATATAGTACCCAACTCTCCTGGTGCACTGTTTGGATTTAAGGAAGACGATGTAATCATTGCTATCAATGGAAAGCTGGTGACGGATTTAAAGTTTTTAAAAGATAACCTTGAATTAAAAAGACTAAGGCACGAGTTAAGCGTGATAAGAAATAATCAATTTTTATCACTACCCATTAAGCTTATAAATATAAAAAAGTAAGACTACATTTTTATATTAGCCTAATCTGCGTCTTTTATTTTCGTTGAAAAAATTTCTGAAAATACATGATTTGATAATCTATACTGTTTTGCCAATAACCAAAGTTATGTGCACCTGGACGTTCGATATAGTCGTGGCTTATTTTCAATTGCATTAGTTTATCATGTAAAGCACGATTCACTGGTATAAAAAAATCGTCTACACCACAATCTATGATCATTGATAATTGGTTATTTTTTAGCAATTCAACTTGACGCATTACAGTATAATCATACCATCTGTCTTTATTTGTCTCAAATTCTCCCAGCGCCTGTTTGATATCCCAGTTCTTTGGAAAGGGCCTAAAATCAACTCCGCCCGAAGTGCTTCCTGCCGCTCCAAATAAATCTAAATGCCTAATGGCTAGGTATAATGCACCATGTCCTCCCATGCTCAAACCCGTTATTGCCCTTGATGTTGACACGGCGATAGTAGGAAAATGAGCGTCTATATAAGGTACTAATTCTTTAGTGATATAGGATTCGTATCTAATAGTACTATCAATTGGACTATCAAAGTACCAGCTGCCTTTCCCTCCGTCAGGACACACAAAAATGATCTTCAATTCGTCTGCAGTTTTACTTAGTTGTGACGATATCTTACTCCATTGAGCATAATTTCCGCCATATCCATGAAGGAGGTAGATAACAGGGTAGGTCTCTTTCTTATTTTGTTCAATATTAGGCTGTATCACAACCACTTTGGTTGATTTGTTTAATTGAAGACTTTGAATTTGTATGGTATCTATTGTGCCTGCCGTCGCGACATGCCCAATCAATATAAAAAGCGCTATACAAATTTTTTTCATAAGTCTAATTTAGGATAAGAAAATCTACGTCTAATTTAGATTAATAAAACCTATTTCTACTATAATTTTTGATTAACCTAGGCCTTTATTGTATAATTGATTTATATTTATTACTATGAAATTTATCTTATCAATACTATTGCTCTTTGTTTCAATTTTGGGTAGTGCTCAAAATGACTCAACTGGCCCTAAGGTTAACTTAACAAGAATCACGATGGATTTGACCGATGTGCAAGATCCTTTGCTTTTTGCCTCTTCAATAGACATTACTTTAAAGCCCACAAAATCTAGTGAAAAGTTTGCCATGCATAACTTATTGGGCAGCTTAGAAATTGGTGATGTAAGAACTGTTCAAATGGATTTACTTAAATCTCCTATTCCCAAGTCTAGTATTACAAGCAGTCTGATTAATTTTAGTTTTAAGTCAAGATCGGTTGATGATTTTATTGGGGTCTTTAATTTCATTTTTGAATTTTCTGATGGCACCAATTATCCTTATCGTTTAGGAAGAATAGCAATAGGTAATGATTTAAAATTAAACAGTATTTCTCGTACGATTTATATTCGTTAATTTTGTTACAAATGTGCATTTGAAAAAGTGAATTTTATGACAATCAAATTAATAAAAAATAGATCCGATATTGGGGCAGGAACAAGAGGTTCTGATTTAGGTATTGATGCAATCGAAATTGCAGCTATCAATCAGAACAATGATTTTTTCCATCGTCATTTATTTGTGGATGTGGAAACGCATAATGAAACCATCTACAATAAAAACAATAATAATTTTGCAAAACGAATTGAGCATGTTGTAGAGCAATGCCAACGGGTATCAGATGCTGTATCAAACACCTTAAAAGAAGGCTTTTTCCCAATCGTTTTATCTGGCGATCATTCCTCTGCACTAGGCACAATTAGTGGAATTAAAGCTGCTAATCCAACAAAAAGGTTGGGTGTAATTTGGATCGATGCACATGCCGATTTGCATTCTCCTTTCACATCTCCCTCTGGAAATATTCACGGAATGCCGCTAGCTGCTGCATTATGGGAGGATAACAAAGCTTGCAAAATAAATGAACCTGGTGAAGCCACTGAGTTACATTGGGAGAATATGAAAAAGGTAGGCCTGCCTGCAAAAAAAATTCAAGCGCAAGATTTGGTATATTTTGGCTTAAGAGATTATGAATCGGCGGAAGCACAGATCATAGAAAAAGAAGGTATTAAATCTTATAAAGTAGAGGAAGTGAGATTTAGAGGACTACAAATTTGTGTAGAAGAAGCTTTACAAAAATTAGCAGCATGCGATCTAATTTATATCTCTTTTGACGTAGACTCTATGGATTGCGATCATGTATCTTCTGGCACGGGGACACCGGTTCCTATTGGCTTTTTCCCAGATGAGATTATCCAGTTATTCGACGCACTGCAAAATAGCAAAAAACTTATCTGTGTTGAATTTACAGAAGTGAATCCTTTATTAGACAACAAAGGGAACTTAATGGCAGAGACCGCTTTTCAAGTTTTAGACCATATTGCAAGAAAAATATAGATTTTTGCCCTAATTCTTAAACAATATCTTCATTTCCATTGTTTTACAATTGAACACAAAAAATGAAGTATATGAATTGGCTCAAATTGATTTTAGCAAGCGTTTTGCTTTTCTCTGGTTTACACACTGCTTTTGCGCAGGTAAAAATTCAAAATACAGGAAAATTAAGTGGTGTTATTGTCAATAGATTAACACAAAAGAATGCTGTAGGTGTGCTTGTTGCCCTTAGTCCTGGATCGGATAAAATGATTACAGACAGCAATGGTGCATTTAGGTTCACTAGCCTATTGCCTGGTGCTTATGCCATTAAGGTAACTGGCACTGGCATACAAGATAAATTATTGAATAATGTAATTGTTACTTCTGGTAATGAGAACATACTTACTATTGAAATAGAGCCGGCTGTTAATTTATTAAATACGGTAACAGTTACTGGCAGAAGAAATACTGCAAAAGCGACCACATTAGAGAGTCCTTTAAGTATTCAGCGACTTACATCTGAGGAAATAAAGGCTAATCCAGGAGGTAATTTTGATATTAGCAAAGTGATTCAATCTTTGCCAGGTGTTGGAGGTGGCGCTGCTGGAGGTACTTTTAGGAACGATATAATTATTAGAGGCGGTGCACCTAGTGAAAATGTTTTTTACCTAGATGGCATCGAAGTGCCAATTATCAATCACTTTAGTACACAAGGGAGTGGTGGAGGCCCTCAAGGTATTTTGAATGTAAGTTTTATCCAAGACGTAAAATTAAGTACCTCTGCATTTGACGCTAGATATGATAATGCATTAAGTAGTGTATTTCAGTTTCGTCAGAAAAATGGCAATCCAAATAAACTTCAAGGTAATTTTAGAGTAAGTGGAACAGAAGTGGCAGCAACTTTAGATGGGCCATTGTCCAAGAGAACTACTTTCTTAGCTTCCGTAAGAAGAAGTTATTTAGAGCTTCTTTTTAAGGCCTTAGATTTACCAATACGTCCTAATTATTGGGATTATCAATTCAAGACAACGACCAAGATAAATGACAAAACAACGCTTACCATATTGGGCTTAGCAGCTATAGATGATTTTAAACTAGCAGCTCCAAAAGAAGCTACCCCTGAGAAATTATATGCAATCAATAGCAATCCTTTAATCAATCAATGGAATTATACAGTTGGACTCTCATTAAAAAAACTCATTCAAGATGGTTATTGGAATATATCAATCAGTAGAAACACTTTAGACAATAATGCAGATAGATACGAGGACAATGAAAAACCATCGGATGCAAGTAGGACGTATCAGATTAGAAGTAATGAAACCGAAAACAAATTTCGTTTTGATGTTACTAAGAATATCAATAATATCAGTCTGAGTTATGGCGTTGTATCACAGTATGTTCAATTTAACAATTCATTTTATCAATTATTCAGACCCGCTTTAAAAGACAGCGCAGGCAATACATTACAAGAAGCAATTACATTTAATACCAATAATGGAGTGAATTTTTTAAGGTATGGTGCTTTTGCTCAAGTAGGCACTAGGTTATTCAACGACCGCCTTGCAATGAGTGCAGGCGTGAGGGCAGATGCCAATAGTTATGCTACAAGTAGCCAAAATCCATTAGATCAGCTAAGTCCTAGAATTAGCCTGAGCTATGCCTTGAGTAATGCCTTGAATTTTAGCGCTAGTTATGGCACTTATTATCGCTTGCCTAGTTACACACAATTAGCTTACAGTAATAATGGATTATCAAATCCTGGAAAGTATATACAAGCCAATCACTATGTTGCTGGTTTCGAATTTCTGCCTTCAAGTACAACAAGATTTACTTTTGAAGGATTCTATAAAGGATATAACAATTACCCGGTCAGTATTTTAGATCAAATTAGTATTGCAAATAAGGGCATTGAATTTGGGGCAATAGGGAACGAGCCAATTCAGCAAGATGGAAAAGGAAAGGCCTATGGATTTGAATTCTTTGCACAACAAAAACTAACCGATAAGTTTTTTGGTGTTTTTAGTTATACATTATATTGGAGTGAATTTACAGGGATAGATAAAAAGTTTAAGCCAGCTAGCTGGGACAATAGACACTTGGTTAGCGCTACTGCGGGCTATAAACTACCAAGAAACTGGGAATTTGGTATCAAGTTTAGGTATCAAGGATCCGCGCCATATACACCCTACAATCTAGAGCAAAGCAGGTTGAATTACTTAAGCCTAGGGACGGGTGTATTTGATTATGATAACGTGAATACACTCAGATTAAAAGCTTTTCACTCAGGCGATCTTAGATTAGATAAAAAGTGGAATTACAAGAAAACAACTTTTGATTTTTATATCGACATCCAAAATTTCTATGCATCTAAAAGTACAGGATCGCCACAATACACTTTCAGAAGAACAGCCGACAACTCGTCTTTTTTAAGTAACAATGGGCAACCAGTGCAATTAAATGGAAGCAATGCAATTCCATATTTGTTGGATAATGCAGAAGGTACATTTATTCCAACTATTGGTTTTATCATAGAATTTTAAACTTATAATTGCGATTAACTACTTATGAAAAACCTACAAAAGCAAGTTCAAAAATTAGCCGATCATTTATCAAATTATGCATTAGAAAATCCATCCGTTTCTGCTGCGACTGTTGGGTGGCATATTGAACATAGCTTACTTGTTATTAAACAAATCACCGCAACGGTAGCTCAGTCTGACCCGGCTTTATTTAAATCAAAATTCAACTTCACTCGCTTCTGGGTGCTGTTATTCAATTATATACCAAGGGGTAAAGCGAAAGCACCTAAAGTGGTGATTCCAACTTCTACTTTAGACGCGAATTATTTAAAAGAGAGCATAGATCATACTTATCAAGCTATTGCCTATTTAAATGATTGTTTAACGAATCAATATTTCATGCATCCGTTTTTTGGCGCTTTAAATAAGCAACAAACCATTCGTTTTTTGACAGTGCATACCAATCACCACTTGAAGATCATTAATGATATAGTTAATCGAGCTTAAGCAAATCGAGGCATTGTATAAAATCTTCTTCTTTTTTTATTTTCAATTTTTTGTCTTGAAGTATCTTTTGTAACTGGTTGCTATAAGATGGAAACATGGCTATAAAGTCCTCATTAGACTTTGGTGCTTTTTGTATGCCATTTGATTTAGTGTATAAAAAAAGCTTAGGAAATTTTTCAATTGTCCTAAGCATAGTCGCACTGCTATAGGGCTTAGCTTCTGTTACTTGAACAAAATAATATTTCAATAAGCTTATCTCTCCTTTTTTCAATACTTGATAAATTGTTTTTGTATTTTGTCTTTCAAAAACAGGGTAACCAAATTCAAATAAAAAGTCTGTGTCATTTTTTTTCAATCGCACTGATTGAATAGCTGGAAGAATCGCTAATTCTTTCCCATCTTCATTTTTAAAAATGACCTCATTACTTAAAAGGTTTATTTTTACTTGTATATTTTGATATTGCTGTCCATTTGCCAATACAATGCTTGCTGGTAAAAAATCAGTATCAAAAAATGGCGAGCCATAGTTCTCCATTTCAATGCCCATATTGATTGACTTCCCATTTCCGTCGGTTGTCATTAGTACGGATTGTCCAATGTCTTTTAAGCTAAAATTATTAAGAGTTTGCGCGTTTGAATTAAAGCAAAACGAAAAATAAAATAGCACGAGCAACAGTTTTGTAAATATTTTTGACATAGTATATATTTTGAGTAGACTTGTTGAACAATTGTTTTTTCAAATTACGCAATTAAGTACATTTTATTACTTTAAATTGTACTTTTATGCCTATGGACTTTATAGAAAAAATAAATCTTTGGGGCGCCGAGAAAAAGCCTTTTATTTTTTTAATAGATTTTGAACAAAAAAAGCCATTGGCATGGCTTGCTGCTGATTGTCCAGCGCATTTCCAAATTAGATTTAATCAACCTGTCATTAAAAGTCATTTCTCAAAGAAATCCAATAAAGATGACAGTACGTCTACAATACCAACCCATCACGCTAAGACATTAAAGAAGTTTCCAATTAGTGTTGAGGAGTATCAAGTCAAATTTAAACAAGTACAGGCAGCATTAAATAGAGGGGACAGTTTTTTAATTAACTTAACTATCCCGACACCTGTTCAGGGTGCCATGGATTTCAATACTTACTTTACAGAGGCATCTTCAAAATATGTAGTATGGCTAAAAGACGAGTTTATTTCTTTTTCACCAGAAACTTTTATCCAGATTATAAATGGCAGAATTGCTACTTTTCCCATGAAGGGAACAATTGATGCATCCATCCCAAATGCTAAAGAATTAATATTAAATGACCCAAAGGAGTATGCTGAACATGCAACAATAGTGGACTTGCTTAGAAATGACCTAAGTAAGGTTGCTTCCAATGTTCGCGTAACCAATTTTAGGTATTATGAAGAGTTGGTAACTCAGGAAGGCTTGATTGGTCAGGTTAGTTCTGCAATTGAGGGAGAGCTTCCCCATGATTATGCCGCTAAAATTGGTAGTTTATTATTTGAATTATTACCTGCTGGTTCTGTTTCGGGTGCCCCGAAGCAAAAAACTGCTCAATTAATTGCAGAGATAGAAGGAGAGGATCGTGGTTATTACACGGGTGTTGCAGGGTATTTTGATGGTGTTAATTTAGATAGCTGTGTACTCATTCGATATCTTGAAGCTGGGAATAAGTACAGAAGTGGAGGTGGTATCACTTTTCAAAGTGAAATGTTATCTGAATACCAAGAAATGATAAAAAAAGTATATGTCCCAATTCATTGAAAGTATCTACATTAATAATGGGCACTCTAGGCATATTGATTTACATCAACAAAGGGTAGATCAAACCTTTGCGCATCTTGGCATATCCTCGCATGCTGTTCAATTACTTACAATCATCAATGCTTTAAATATACCCAAAGACGGCCTTTTTAAATTAAGAATAGTCTACGACAGTACTTCGAATTTTACTTATGAGTTGCTCCCTTATCACTATAAAAGTATACATAGTTTTAAATTAATGGATATTGGAGAACGAGATTATGCTTTTAAATATGCTGATAGGGACTGGATATATACTTTGTTAAACGAGGCAGGCACAGATGATATAGTAATGCTACAGAATGGAATGATTAAAGACAGTTCTTATGCCAATATAATTTTTCAAGAAGGGGATACTTGGTATACACCTTCTGTTCCATTATTGGCTGGTACCATGCGTTATCATCTTATTGATCAAGGGCTGATACAGCCATCTTCCATATATCTAAATGATTTGTCTAGATTTAGCCATTTTAAACTAATCAATGCAATGATGGGCTTTGATGAAGCAACGACTTATTCTATTGAAACGCTAGGAATGTAAAAACAGATTAAATGATCTTTCCCTTTGCCCAGTTTAAGGCGACAAAGGTTTTAAAGAACTTAGTTTTTAACTCGTAACCTTTGAGCAAAAGTTCAATATATTTTATTTCTCTAGTATTGACTAAAAACAGACTACTTTCCCCAATTTCAAACCTTGCCAATTCAGTGTCTAGCAATCTTTTAGCATTGTCAACACTCTTTGTGTTTAAATTATATTGATTTCTCAATCCGCTCAACGCTGCGTAATATGTTTTTATCTTATTTTCAATTTCAAGTTTAGTTTGACTAATCTCTAAATTTTGTTGCTCAATTTTAATATTTGCTTGTTTCAATTCGCCCCTTGCTTGACGTAAAAACAGTGGCATTCCAAATTGCAAGCCAGCTTTATAGTTGTTATTATATAGTGCAGCGTTCAAGGGATTTGAAAACTCATACCCTTTATTTAAAAAATTATAATTCACCCTTAATGTAGGCAGTAAATTCTGAGTTTTATATTTTTTATCAACCTGAAGCATTGCTGTTTTAAAATCAAGTAATCTTAATTTAGGGTGAATTATATAAGCTTCTTCAATGATATCTAATAGGGCAGGAACTTTAAATAAATCGATATCTGAAAATATCCAACTACTGTCTGGTTGAATCGCGTCATTCAATGTATAAGGACGCTCATTATTATCCCATAAAAAATTACTTAACTTACTTTGTTCTTCGATTAAGTCTGCCCAAGCTTGGGTCTGTAAGTTGAGTATGTTTTGATATTGTAGAACACCCTCTACCGTGTCAATAGCTGCTCTGTCACCAGACAAGTAAGATTTTTTTATGAATTCCAGTCTATCTTTTGTTTTATTTAAAACTTCTGTAAATAGCTGTTGCCTTTGATAAGCAAAAGTCCATGACCAATAAGAGCTTGCCCCATCAAGGTATAAGTCGTTAACAATGAGTTGTCTTTCCTCTTGACTTAAATTAACCAATAGTTTACTTTGTGCTAAGTCAGCTCTTCTTTTATCAATTAATACATCTTTTAACAATGGGATAGAAACGCCTACATAGCTGCTTTTTCCAAATGTCGTCTCATTGCTTAATCTTGTACCGTAGTTATTTTCGAGTCCTCCTTTAACTTCTATGCCATACCAAGTAGGTATTTTAATTTCTGGATTAGAATAAAAGAAGTAGTTCTTGCCATCAAAAGTTTTTTGATCATTAGTGATATAAAATGCTGGATCAAAAGCTCCTCTTGAACTTAGGAGACCAGCTTTAGATAGATCAATTTTAAGCCCAGCTTGTTTAGTGATTGGGTGAAATTGGTTGATTAATTCAAAAGTGTTACTAATGCTTAGTGTGTTTTGACTAAACAGTATATTAGGCATTAAAATAAGGAGTAGAAAAAATAGCGGGTTATTTTTTTTCATTTGTCTTTGTATCTTTTCCATTTATTTCAATCGTGTAAAAGTCAGGAGGGAATCCATTTAACTGACGCCATAATTCATACCATATTGGTACGTTATTCAATAAGGCAAACCCTTGAACGCCAGTACCAATTTTTAAATTAGAAGGCCAGTTTTTTTCTTTATTATCTGGTATAATTAATACCCTAAATTTCCCATTGTCATTTCTGTTGGTTTCAATGGCACTTATTTTTCCAGCAAATGTTCCATAGCTGGAGTTGGGCCATCCGGAAAACACGATAGCAGGATATCCGTCAAATTGTAATCTAACATCTTGACCTTTATTCAAAAGTGCTAAGTCCATTGGCTTAACAAATAATTCGACTGCATATAAAAAAACATTCGGCACAATTTCAACAATCATCTCGCCTTCTTTTACCATTTCATTTAAACCTGCCTTTTTTGCTTTGATGATTTGTCCTGTCTGAGGGGCAATGAGCCATTTTTGGCTTCCTCGAATTCTGTAATTGCTTAATTCATTTTCATTTTTTGCTACTTCTGCAATCACTGTACTTTTTTCCGAATTTGCATTGGCAATATCTCCTTTTAATTTAAACACCTTATCGTTCACTTCTTGTTTTATAGTGTTTAATTCAATCCTTGTAATTAATACGTCTTGTTTAGTATTTAAAAACTTCTGTTGCTTTTCTTGGAAACCTGCTTTTGCCTTATTAAAGTTCTGAGTTCTTTTTTCGTAGTCATTTAAAGAGATAACTCCGTCACTTAATAATTTACCAGCACGATTGTATTGGTTAGTGCCAATTTCAAGGTCAATTTTTGCGGCCGCTAATTCTGCACTATCAATTAATATTTTTCTTTCTAATTGTTCTATTTTGTTTTTTATAGAAGATGCTTTAAGTCTAAAGCCTTCCTCTATTGCGATAATTTGTGCATTAACATTGATGATTTTTGTATCATAAAAATCAACTTTTTGTTTTTTAGCAACTAACTGATCACTTGTTCTTTCAATTAATCTAGGATCTAAGTAGTCATCCTTGGTGTCTGCTAATTCTACTATAGTGTCTCCTTTTTGAACAAAATCGCCCTCTTTAACCCACCACTTCACTATTTTACCAGGGATGATACTATTAATTTGTTGTGGTCTTTGCTCTTGAAATTGAGTAGTCACTACTCCGGGGGTGTTGATATTTTGTGTCCAAGGAACAAATAAAATCAAAACAGATAAAATCAGTATCGCGTAAAAAATATTCTTAATTCTACGCTCATTGTCAACTTTATATATGTGTTGATATGCGGTATATTTTTTACCAGTTTCTTTCTCTAAATTTTCAAGCAATTTTTTCATTGGGTATTATTTTAAATGGCTTGGTGTGTTAATAGATTTTACCTTTCCTTTATCAAGTTCAATTACCATGTCACATTTTTTTGCTAAATCTTCATCTCTTGTGGTAAATACGACAGTAGTATCTTCAAGTCCAAATAAATAATTTTGTAAATTTTGCTTGTTATCTTCAGCTATTAGTTTCATAGGCTCATCTAATAGAAGCATTCGTGGTGTATTTAACAATGCCCTTGTAATGAGTATTTTTTGAACGTTAGATGAGCTTAATTGCTTACCTGTTGGCTCTAATTCTGTATCAAATCCTTTCTTTAGTCCTCTAAAAAATTCCATTAAACCAACAATCTCAAATAACGATAAGACCTCTTGTTCTTTAATATTTGGATTGCCTAGTGTTATATTTTCCCATAATGTAGCAGAAAAGATATCTTGTTTTTGCATGTATATCCCAATATGCGCTCTAATACTATCTAAGTTATAATTACTAATTGGCACTTGATTGAAACTCAGTTCTCCGTCAAAATCCTGGTAAGTTCCAGTAAGGATCCTTAATAGTACAGTCTTTCCTGAGTCACCATCTCCCATAATGGCTACTTTTTGCCCCGCTTTGATTTTAAAATTAATATGATCGATTATTTTTGATTTATTAAAACCAAAGGTCAGTTCTTTGGCTTCAATTTCGATTCCTTTATTTTTTTCAAAAATAAAGCTGCCATTTTCTTCTATTGGCTTTTCAGTGATCTTACTTATTTTTTCTACACTAGTTAAAACGTCATAGATATTTTCTAGGCTAACAATTAATTTTTCTACCGCATTCAAAATAGTTATAATTATAATTTCGGCAGCTATAAATTGTCCAATATTTATTTTTTGTTGAATCAATAGAATCCCACCAACGATTAACATAGAGCCAGTGATAAAAATTTTGAAAATAATAAGTGACCAATATTGGATTTTAAGTATTTCAAAATGCCTTGTTCTAGAATCGAGATATCCTTCTAATAAATAATTGGTCTTATCCAAATGTAAATTATATTTATTAGAGAATTTAAATGTTTTAATTCCCCTTGCGATTTCTTGAATCCACCCTGCAATACTGTATTTATAATTACTTTCTGAGATAGATGCCTCTAGGCCTTTAGGAGAAGAAACATATAATATTATATATAAAATAACTAATAATAATATACCGAAAACAATAAAAACTGAATTATAAAACGCTAAAAGTATTAGTCCAAAAAGTAGTTGAATAATAGCAGTTGGAATATCTAACAATAACTTAGCAATACTTTTTTGTAAAGTAGGGATATCAAAAAATCTATTTACTAATTCAGGTAAGTGAAGATTATCAACAGTTTTCATATTAAGTTTTGGAATCTTATATGAAAATTCAAAAGCAAATCGTGTAAAAATTTTCTGTTGAATTTTCTCCACAATTTTCATTTGATTTACATTTAACATACCTGTAAACAAAACTCCCAGCATTACAAGAAATATTAAAACCCACATAGAAACAGGTAGTTGACTCCTTCCAGTTGCTACGATTGCAAAGTTAA
>CAZAOF010000003.1:0-40131 GCA_964486665.1 uncultured Sediminibacterium sp. | reverse complement strand
CATGGTACGGACTTAGTTCAATAGCCGCAAGGTTCATTAGCTATTTGCTTACCCCATACTTAACCTATAAGCTTTCAGATATTGCTTATGGAGAGAACTCGATTGTCTATGCTTTTATCCCATTTTTGAATGTACTTGTGACGCATGGTATGGAGACCGCTTATTTTAAGTTTGGGTCTAAAGAAAACGAGGAGGAAATATACAACACAAGTAGCTTTTCTATGCTATTTGTAACTGCACTTGTACTGATCGGGTTATTTACTTGGAAAGCTCCATTAGCCAATTTATTACAAATCCCCCTACACCCAGAATACATTAGTTTATTAGCTTGGATTGTTGCGCTGGATGCCTTGACAACTATTCCATTCTCGAGACTAAGATTACAAGGTCGTCCCAAAAAATTTGCACTCATTAAAGTGGGAGGCATCTTGTTAAATATACTTGCTACGTATGCTTTAATCAGTAGCCTACCCAATTATGTGCAAACGCATCCAGAAAGTTTTTTACAATCCTTATATAAGCCAAATTGGGAAGTGGGTTATATTTTGATAGCAGGCATAGTACAAAATGTACTTGTATTAATTTTGTTACAGAAAGAAATTAGGTCCATTCGATTTACTTTTAATTTCACCCTTTGGAGAACAATGATGGCTTATGCGCTACCGCTTATTTTAGTGGGATTTGGCGGCATGATCAATGAAACATTAGATAGGATCATGTTAGGCTGGTGGGCGCCAGGAGGTAGTTCAGATGCTAACAAGGCCATGGTAGGTGTTTATAGTGCATGCTACAAATTAGCTATTTTAATCACCATTTCCATTCAAGCTTTTCGCATGGGTGCAGAACCCTTTTTCTTTAAGCAAGCAGAGACAGACCAAGCTCAAAAAACATATGCAAGAGTGATGAAATTTTTTGTAATTACTTTATGTGTCATGTTTTTGGGAGTTGTTTTATATATTGATATTTGGAAATTATTTATTCAAAATCCAGCGATGTATGTAGGCTTAAAAGTGGTGCCTATTTTACTGATTGCGAATATGTTTTTAGGCGTGTATTACAATTTAAGCATTTGGTATAAAATAAGTAACAAGACAATGGCCGGCGCATGGATCACCTTATTGGGCGCTGGAATTACAATTTTAATTAATTATTTAGCTATCCCCTATTTTGGCTACATGGCGAGTGCGTGGGCTACCTTCTTTTGCTATGGCACCATGATGGTGGTGAGTTATAAATGGGGCCAACGTGTATATCCAGTTCCTTATGCCACTAAAAAATTGATTGCCTATTTTATCATCGCTTTAATGGTCTATGGCATCAACCTTATTGTGCATGTTGTTTCAAATAATCAACCATTTAACTATTTATTTGCAACCATTTTACTTTTCGCGTTTATTGTATTTGTAATAAGAATAGAAAAGAAAGAACTGCAATTCATCTTTAGAAAATCAAATTAATGGCAGAAGATTTAATGTTACTCAAGGGTACGAAAAAAGAACAGTATGAATCATTGATCCCACAAATCAAGGGGCTCATGACAGGAGAAGATAATTTAATAGCCAATCTTGGGAATATTGCAGCTGCTCTTAAAGAGCAGTTCAACTGGCTATGGGTGGGATTTTATTGGGTAGCCAACGATGAATTAGTTTTAGCCCCATTCCAAGGTCCTGTGGCATGTACAAGAATCAAAAAAGGCCGAGGCGTATGTGGAACGAGTTGGGAAAAAGGCATCACTTTAATTGTGGAAGACGTTGAGAAATTCCCTGGACATATTGCATGTAGCAGTGCTTCGAGGTCTGAAATTGTCGTTCCAGTTTTTCAAAATGGTCAAATCGTAGGTGTTTTAGATGTAGATAGTACCGAATTGGCTCATTTTGACAGTGTTGATCAACAGTATTTAGAGGAAATTGTAGGGTTCTTAGACCAATTTTAAAAATAATCAATTAAGTTTGCAGCCCCTAAGCGGATGTGGCGAAATTGGCAGACGCACTAGACTTAGGATCTAGCGCCGCGAGGCGTGTGGGTTCGACCCCCTCCATCCGCACAGTAAAAGGCCCCAGTTTGGGGCCTTTTTTATACGTATAATGCCTGATTTAAAAGCAAAAATAGTACCTTTGCTCCCCTTAAACCTTACAATTAAGTAGTAAACGAAATACCTATGGCAACCATTAAAAGAACCAACATTGCACCATTGAATGATCAGTTAACGGTGACAATTTCTAAAGAAGATTATTTAAAGGAGTACGAGACTAGTTTAAAAAAGTACGCTAAAACTGCAAATATCCCAGGATTTAGAAAAGGAATGGTACCTGCAGGAATGATCAAAAAAATGCATGGTCAATCTGTTTTCACAGATGTGATTTTGAAGACTGTTGAGAACGAGATGAATCAATATATCGCAAAAGAGAAGATTGACATTTTTGCGCAACCATTACCTCTTACCACTGCTTTTGACAGCATGGATCAAAATAATCCTACTGACTATGATTTCTCTTTTGAAATTGGTTTAAAGCCAAGCTTCGAAATAAAAACAAAAGACATTAAAGTTAAAAGATATAAAGTTCAGGTAACAGACGACATGGTGCAAAACGAGATGGAGCGCTTACAAATCAGAAATGGCAACATGACTGAACCAGAAGCAGCAACTAGCGAGGACAATGTATTGAACGTAACTTTTATCGAATCAGATAAAGATGGTAATGAAGTGGAAGGCGGTATCAAAAAAGACAATTCATTATTGATCAAATACTTTAGCGAAAAACAAAGAAAACAATTCATTGGAAAAAAGAACGAAGACACTGTTATTATCCAATTGAAGAAAGCTTTTGATGACAAGGAATTAGACATCATTTTGAACGACTTAGCTTTGTCTAAAGAAGATGCAGAAAAGTATTTCAAGTTAGTGATTACAAAAGTAGGTTTAGTAGAAAAAGCACCTTTAGATGAGACTTTATTTACTGTAGCTTATCCAAATCAAGCCATCACCAACGAAGCCGAATTTAAAGCAGCGATAAAAAAAGACATCGAAGGGTACTATGAGCAACAAGCGAAAAATCAAGTACACGATCAAATCTATCATAACTTGATTGAAGAGACTAAAATGGACTTCCCTGCAGCCTTCTTAAAGCGTTGGTTACAAAAAGGTGGAGAAAAGCAAAGAACTGAAGAAGAAGCAGAAAAAGAATACCCAGTATTTCAAGATCAATTAAAGTGGACTGTAATTAGCACACAATTGATTGCGGACCATAAAGTAGAAGTAGTTGCAGAAGACTTAAAGAATTTTGCTAAGCAACAATTGATGAGCTATATGGGTGGTCAATTAGGCGCATTGGGTGATAACGACCAATGGTTAGAAGACTACGCTGCTCGTATGATGCAAGACAGAAAATTTGTGGAAGATAGTTACCACAGAATTAGTACAGACAAATTATTTACTGCTTTGGAAGCCGAAGTGACAGCAAAAGAAGAACCAATTGCTGCAGAGAAATTTGCTGATTTATTAAACAACCACAAGCACTAAGCTACACTGATTAGTATACAATAAGCTGATTTAAAGCCCCGGAACCCGGGGCTTTTTTATTGAAGCAGCCTAATAAAATATAGGCTACTTCAATAAAACTTTGATGATTTGAAGTCCCGAATTCCGTGGCTTTTGTATGAAATGAGCTAATTAATAGTAGGATTCTATCTTCCCGCCTACTTTAGTTGTCTTTTAAGGCAAATTTGGCATCCTTTTTGCAATAGCTTAGCAGAATAGGTTTTACCTTTACACACTGAAAAAAAGAAACTATGAACTTAGGAAAAGAATTCGAAAAATACGCCATCAAGCACAGAGGCATTGGAAGCAATACATTGCACCAATATCAAAATAGTGTAACCAACCTTACACCCTACATTATAGAGGAAAGACCCATGAATGTGGCTAGTATGGATGTATTTAGCCGATTGATGATGGACAGGATTATTTTCCTTGGAGAAGGCATCAATGACTATGTAGCAAATATTGTTACTGCTCAATTGCTATTCTTAGAAAGTACAGACCGTACAAAAGATATTCAAATGTATATCAACAGCCCAGGCGGAAGTGTCTATGCAGGTTTAGGTATTTATGACACAATGCAATTTATTAGCCCAGATGTGGCAACCATTTGCACAGGTATGGCTGCAAGTATGGGCGCCATTTTGTTATGCGCAGGAGTAGAAGGTAAAAGAACTGCTTTAAGACATAGCAGAATTATGTTACATCAGCCAAGTGGTGCCATTGGTGGACAAGCTTCAGATATTGAAATTACTGCAAGAGAAATAAAGAAGTTGAAACACGAATTATACGAAGTCATTGCAACACACACCCACAAGGATGTTGAACTAGTTGCTAAAGATTGTGATAGAGACTTTTGGATGACTGCTGCAGAAGGAAAAGAATATGGCTTGGTAGACGAAGTACTTTTAACCAACCCTAGAAAATTAAAGAAATAATAATTTAAACAGCTTTTTATGATACTTACGAATCGATTTTTAATGGAAGAAGAGGAAGAGCCAAGAGGAGATAAAAAAGAAGACAATGCTCCTTCGTTTTTGAATAGAAAAATGGAGCAAATCTTTTTTGAAAAAAGAGCTATCTATTTATGGGGTGTAGTAGACGATAAATCTGCAAAAGATATTGTCACTAAACTTTTATTATTAGATGCTGATAAGCCTGGTGAGGAAATTAATTTTTACATCAATAGCCCAGGTGGTGTAGTGACAAGCGGCATGGTGATGTTTGACACCATGAACCTTATCAAGAGCCCAGTGCACACTATTTGTATGGGTCTTGCTGCAAGTATGGGTTCTATTTTGTTGAGTATGGGTGAAAAAGGAAAACGAACTATATTCCCTCACGGAGAAGTGATGATCCATCAGCCTAGCCTTGGCGGTTATTTCCAAGCAACCAGTGCAGATATTGAAATACAGGCTGAGCAAATTAGAAAAACCAAGGAATTAGGCGCTCAAATATTGGCTAAAAACTGTGGTAAGACTATGGAACAGATCATGGCCGATTTCGATAGAGATTATTGGATGAGTGCTAAAGAAGCTGTAGCGTATGGCATTGTTGATAAAATTGCAAAGAGTTTATAAAAGAAATTGTAGAAAATGAAAATGAGTAAAACAGAAAACATACAATGTTCTTTTTGTGGCAGAAGCAGGGCCGAAGTGAAAATCCTAATTGCAGGTCAAGAGGGACACATCTGCGAGCACTGTATAGAGCATGCTCATGAGATTGTAGATAAAGAATTTCATCAGAAGAAAGAAGCAGGGAAAACAGGTACTTTAAAAGTACAAAAACCTACCGCTATCAAGTCTTTCTTAGACCAATACATCATTGGGCAAGATGAAGCTAAAAAGATATTATGTGTCGCTGTGTATAATCACTTTAAGCGTATTAACCTCCCAAGTACAAATAAGAATGAAGTGGAGATTGAGAAGAGCAATGTGATTATGATTGGTGAGACAGGAACAGGTAAAACACTTTTAGCAAAAACAATTGCTAAGCTGCTTAATGTCCCTTTTGCTATTGTAGACGCTACTGTATTTACAGAAGCTGGCTATGTAGGTGAAGACGTTGAAAGCATGTTAACCCGCTTATTACAAAACTGCGATTACGATGTAGAAGCTGCTCAAAGAGGCATTGTTTATATAGATGAAATAGACAAAATTGCACGTAAGAGTGACAATGCTTCCATCACCAGAGATGTGAGTGGAGAGGGTGTTCAACAAGGTTTACTAAAAATGCTAGAGGGTACAGAAGTCTTAGTCCCTCCTCAGGGTGGACGAAAACATCCGGATCAAAAAATGATCAAAGTAGATACTAAGAATATTTTATTCATTTGTGGTGGTGCATTTGACGGCATCGATAAAATCATTGCAAGAAGAATCAATACCAATGCAATAGGATTTAGTGTCAACAAAGACGAACAAGAATTACAAAGAAAAAATTTACTACGTTTTGTAAATGCCCAGGATATAAAGACATTTGGACTAATACCGGAAATGCTTGGTCGTCTCCCTATTGTAACACACTTGGAACCCTTGGACGCGGAAACATTAAGGAGTATTTTAACTGAGCCTAAGAATGCATTGATCAAACAGTACACACAATTATTTGCTATCGAAGATATCAAGCTAACCATTGATCCAGAAGTATTTGATTTTATAACAACAAAAGCAATGGAATACAAATTAGGTGCGAGAGGTCTAAGGAGTATTTGTGAAAGTCTATTTACGCAAGCTATGTTTGAACTTCCTGGTACAGATACTAAAGAATTCAATGTGACCATGGCATATGCAAAAGACATGTTTGACAAAAGTAAATTAAGCACACTTAAAGTAGCTTAGCCAATATATAACTAACTTATAAAAATAAATCTATGCAAGAACTAATTGACCGTTTAGTAAAAGAAGCAGGTGTAACACCAGAACAAGCAAAGCAATCTATCGAAACGATAGCTGCATTTGTAAAAGAAAAATTCCCAATGTTAGGTGGTGCAGTAAACCAGATATTTAAGCACAAGTAAATTGCACAAAAAAGGCTCCTCATTAAAAGGAGCCTCATAAGCAAGCAATCGATTTGTAGGATGAAATCCTTTCTAAACTTAGGATATTTTTTTTATATAAATCCTATTTGAATTAAAAAACTTAGTACAACCCTAAAGACCAATCTACCTAATTGTTTTTCAATTACTTAGATTGGTCTTTTTTTTCAAGAGGGCTCCCTCTTCTTCTGTTAAATCAAATAGGATAACCAGCTCTGACCAACTCAAACTACCCTTCTTTTGCTTACGGAGCTTTAAGATTGACCACACCGTTTTCTCGTCAAAAATACCCAAAGACATCCAGTCGTCAAATTGCATAGATTGTACGTTTAATTTTCGCACAATATTTGCATTGTATTTTAGATAGGGTCGTATCATTGAAAAGTCATAAGCACTTAAGCCATATACTTTTTGTAAACCTAGTATCGAGGTAAATCCACCCGTCCATTTTTGATATTTTAAAATCCTTTTAACTTTATAAGCAGGTAGTCCTGTCCTATTCATCCAATCATTCAAGTTGGGATTATTAATGTCGATCTGTACTAAAGGGTTTCGGTTATCATTAGGGTACTTGCTTTTTTGACTTAGCTGTACAGCAGCATCTTGGCCTTTAATCCTCACCCATGGCAATAGCTGAACAGCTAGCTCTTGCGGTAAACCATATAACTTCAATAAATCTTCTTTTTTGTAAAATCTCCCTCCTTTTTCTCGATAGTGATACAGTGTTGTAATTTGTTTTATCGTTAAACCTAATTGGATCCCTTTAATACTGTCTAAGGTGTTAGGGTCAAAATAAAAGAAGCTGACTGGATTATTGACAATTTTTGATGGATACGATTTGATTTTCCCTTGAGGTAATAGATAATGTATGCCTAAGCTAAAAGTTAAAATACACCCAAGCACAACAATCCCTTTTTGCTCTTTGGCAGTAAAAATAAAATAAGACTTCCAATCAAATTGCATAAGCATGTTTTCCAAATCTATCCAATTGGCGTTGGCGATTTTAGCGTAAAACTACTTAGTCAAAGATTGCACGCTAGCAGATGATTTCTAGTCCATCATAAGCCATAGCTATCCCTTTTGGTAAACTAGGTTCCGTCGTTCCATGTAGACCAATTTGATGGCTAAAATGAGTGAAATAAGTTTGAGGAACTGCCAAGTCCTGGGCCAATGCAACCGCTTCTGCTAATGTAAAATGAGTAGGATGTGCCTCTGGGCGAAGGGCGTTTAAGATCAATACTTTTGACCCTTTAATTTTTTCCATTTCAGCAGGTGCTATATAATTCGCATCTGTGATATACGTAAAATCTCCAATTCTAAAACCCAATACTGGCATTTCTCGATGCATCACTTGTATCGGTGTCAAACAAATATCACCAACTGTAAAAGGCAGGTCATGGGTAATTGTGTGTAGTTGCATCTCAGGCAGGCCAGCGTCTTTATTTGACTCAAAAGCATAATAGAAGTCACGTTTGATAGCCACCTGTGTAATCTCATTGGCATAGATAGGCATAGATTTTCCAGAAAAGAAATTGAAAGGTCTAATATCATCTAAGCCTGCATAATGATCCCTATGTGGATGGGTAAAAACAACAGCGTCGATATGTGTGGTCTTAGTACGCAACATTTGGTACCTAAAATCGGGTGTTGTGTCAATAATAATACAAGTAGTCGCAGATTCAATTTTAATACTTGTTCTTAACCTGTTATCCCTAGGATCATCTGAATTACATACAGGACATAGGCAACCTATCAAGGGAACCCCAGTACTGGTGCCTGATCCTAAAATAGTAATGCGTAACAAAATGGGAATGGTTAAAATAATTTATGCCTCAGTCAATGCAATTTGCTTTACTTGCTCATACAATTTCTGAGAATCATGGGTAAGTTTATCAAATTCAATCGCTAACTGAGGAATAAGCTCAAGTAATGTATTGATCCTTGCTTCCAAATTCAAGAACTTATTGAGGACTACAATTTTCTTGGATTCAAGTAAACACCAACCGCTCTGGAAATTACCACGCTCGTATCTTACTACAAATCCAGATTCGCCTAAAATATCTTCTAATTTATCTAAAGTGCCTTGTGTAATTTTCATAAAAATGGGCTATTTTAAGTAGGGTTAATCTTAATAAAGCTGTGTTACAAAGATAGTTTTTTGCAACAGCAGCTAGGTAAATAAAACGCAGGAGTTATTCACATTTCGTACCTTTGTCAACACATTTAGCTTATGGAATTTTTTACTCGAAAAATGATCAATGATCCAGTTCATGGATTTATTACTATTAATGACCCATTGATTTTTGCCATTTTCAATCACCCATTTTTTCAACGATTAAGAAGGGTTCAACAAATGGCATTAGCCCAATTAGTTTATCCTGGTGCAGTCCATACTCGTTTACACCATTCACTCGGCGCATACCAACTCATGTCTATAGCCATTAATGAGCTAAAAGATAAGGGCGTAGAGATCACTCCAGAGGAAGCACAAGCAGTAAAAGCGGCAATTTTGATGCATGATATTGGACATGGGCCTTATTCTCATGCATTAGAACATGTTCTATTAAAAGGGGTACACCATGAGGAACTCTCTCTTTTAATCATGCACCAAATAAATAAAGATCCAAATCCTCTATTGCATGGGAAGCTAGACCTTGCAATACAAATTTTCACCAATCAATATCCAAAGACATTTTTACACCAATTAATTAGTGGCCAATTAGATGTTGACAGATTAGATTATTTATCTAGAGACAGTTTTTTTACCGGTGTTAGCGAGGGCGTGATAGGCTATGAGCGCATTTTAAAAATGCTCAATGTAAAAGACAATTTATTATTAGTAGAAGAAAAGGGCATCAATAGTGTTGAGAAATTTCTAGTATCTAGACGATTAATGTACTGGCAAGTATACCGTCACAAGACCGTCATTGCTGCCGAAAATATGTTGGTGAAAATTATTCAAAGAGCAAAACAATTAACCAAAGCAAAGGATAGTTCAATTGCAATTGGTGGCATCTTAGATACCTTTTTAGCTAATGAATATACTTCCCTAGACCAGATAGATATTGCTGCCTATTGTCAATTAGACGATACAGATATTATGTATGCCATCAAACAATGGCAGTCTAACGCTGACCCGATCTTGTCTCTACTTTGCACCCGATTATTAAATAGAGCAATTTATAAATGTCAATTACAAGCTGAGCCTATTACCGAAACTGCTTTAGCCAATGCCTTAAATACAACCAAAGCAAAGTTTAATGTTAGTGAAGAAGATGCTGCTTTTCTATGCTTTAAAGGAGAAACCAGTAACACCTTATACAAAAACGACAGCGAGAACATCCATATTTTGCTAAAAAAAGGTGAAATCTCTACTATTTCTGAAGTTCAGAATGCATTAATTGTAGAAAGTCTTTCTACCCCCGTTAAAAAATTTTACATTTGTTCGCTAAGTGAATAACCCCCATTCAAATAAATAACGCAACGCATGCTAGAATTTAGTGCCCAACAGATAGCGATGATGATTCAAGGTCAAGTAGAAGGTGACGCATCTGTAACAGTAAAGAATTTCGGAAAAATAGAAGAAGCCAAAAATGGCGAGTTAAGTTTTTTAGCAAATCCTAAATACGAAGAATTTTTATATACCACTTCTGCTTCCATTATTATCGTCAATGATAAACAAAAACTAAAGCAAAATATTAATGCCACATTGATCAGGGTACCTGACGCATATGCAGCATTCGCTACCCTGCTTACAAAATACCAAGAACTTAAAACGCAAAATTTAGTAGGTATCCAATCCCCCTCTTTTGTAGCGGCATCTGCTACACTTGGTGCGCATCATTTTATTGCCGCATTTGCTTATGTAAGTGAGGGTGTGATTTTAGGTGAGCATGTGAAACTATTTAGCAATGTAGTGATTGGTGAAAATGTAAAAATTGGAAACAATGTGACGATTCATCCTGGTGTCGTGATTTATGCTGATTGTATAATTGGCAACAATGTGACCGTACATAGTGGTAGCATTATTGGTAGCGATGGATTTGGCTTTGCTCCAAAAGAAGATGGTAGTTTTCAAAAAGTACCGCAACTGGGCAATGTAATTATAGAAGACGATGTGGAGATTGGCGCGAATACTGCCATTGATAGAGCAACTATTGGCTCTACCATCATTAGAAAAGGGGTTAAATTAGATAACCTGATTCAAATCGCACACAATGCAGAAGTTGGCTCTAACACAGTTATTGCAGCACAATCTGGCATTTCTGGTAGTACTAAAATTGGGAGAAACGTCATGGTAGGTGGCCAGGTTGGTTTTGCTGGACATATCACGGTGGCAGATGGGGTTAGAATTGCTGCCCAAAGTGGTGTGACTAAAACCATTAAAACGGCTAATATGACCCTAACTGGCAACCCGGCAGCAGACCAAAAACAAAGCTTAAGAAGCCAGGTTTACGTCAAAAACCTTCCAGAATTAGAGAAAAGAGTTCAAGAACTCGAAATATTAGTGCAACAACTGTCTCAAAAAGGCTAATTCGGCCGTATTTTTGCTTAAAATCAAGCTTTTACAAAAGCTAGCTAAATTCTATATACATGGATCAATTTTTCAATCCTGATAAACAACATACACTTACCCAGAGTGTACACATTAGTGGAACTGGATTACATACAGGTATTTTGGTGGATATGACTTTACACCCTGCGAATCCTGGGTTTGGCATTCAATTTCAACGTATAGACCTGCCAGAACAACCTATTATTAAGGCAGACTGCGACTTGGTAACAGATACAAGCCGAGGTACTACATTACAAGTGGGTGATGCTAAAGTGAGTACTGTAGAACATATCCTTGCAGCACTAGTTGGCTTAGGTATTGACAATACTTTGATTGAATTAAATGGCCCTGAGATCCCTATTATGGATGGCAGTTCTACCCCATTTATTGAAGCAATAGAAAAAGCGGGTATTCTAGAACAAGATGCAGCTAAAGCTTGGTATAGTATTGATGAAAATATCTTTCACTACGACGAAGATAAACGTGTAGAGATGGTAGCCCTTCCAGCTTTAGATTATCAAATCACTACATTGATTGATTTTAATAGTCCAGTTTTAGGCACACAACATGCCGCACTTAAAACAATCAAGGATTTTAAATCAGAAATAGCCCCATGTAGAACATTTTGCTTTTTACATGAATTAGAAACCTTATTGGAACATGACCTAATTAAAGGAGGCGATATCAATAATGCGATTGTAGTCGTAGATAAACCTGTTACCAACGAAGAGATGGGCAGATTGGCTAAAGTATTTAAGCGAGAAAAAATAGAAGTTAAAAGTGAAGGCTATTTAAATAATTTAGAATTAAGATTCCCTAACGAACCTGCGCGTCATAAATTATTAGATGTAGTAGGTGACTTAGCACTGATTGGTTATCCGATTAAAGCAAGAATTATTGCAAACCGTCCAGGCCATAGCAGCAATGTGGAATTTGCAAAAAAAATAAAGCAGTACATCAAAAAAAATAAACACGTTAAAGATGTACCTGTTTACAATCCTAGCGCCACTCCTGTTTACACCTTAGAGCAAATTGAAAAAACCTTACCTCATCGTCATCCATTTTTATTGGTTGACAAGATTATAGAATTATCCGATACTTGTATTGTTGGGGTAAAGAATGTCACTTACAACGAGTGGTTTTTCCCTGGACATTTTCCAGGCAATCCAGTTATGCCAGGCGTATTACAAATTGAAGCCTTAGCGCAAACAGGTGGTATACTTTGTATCAATGCCATGCCTGCAGGTAATTACGATACCTATTTTTTAAAAATCAATAATTGTAAATTCAAACAAATGGTAAAGCCTGGCGATACCATGTTGCTTAAATTAGAATTAATGTCTCCAATTCGCAGAGGTATTTGCGAAATGCGTGGCACTGTCTATGTAAATGGAAAAGTGGCTACAGAGGCGGAACTTGTTGCTCAAGTTGTAAAAAGAGCAGAATAAAATTATACCTATGACACATCCATTTACTTATATAGACCCTAATGCAAAAGTAGCATCCAATGTAAAGATTGATCCATTTACGGTCATTCATAGTGACGTTACGATTGGCGAAGGGACTTGGATTGGCAGTAATGTAACCATTATGAATGGTACCACTGTTGGGAAAAACTGCCGCATCTTTCCGGGCGCTGTGATTGGAGCAGATCCACAGGATTTAAAATTCAATGGCGAAAAAACAACTGTTGAAATTGGAGACCATACAACCATAAGAGAATTTGTGACCATCAACAGAGGTACTTCTGATAGATGGGTTACGAAAGTAGGAAGTCACTGCTTAATCATGGCGTATAGTCATATTGCACATGATTGTATTATCGGCAATCACTGTATTTTAAGCAATAGCGTTCAAGTTGCTGGACACGTTACATTAGGTGATTATGCATGGATTGCAGGTGTAAGTGCGGTTCACCAATTTGTACAAATTGGACAACACTCCTATATCGCTGGAGGAAGTTTAGTGAGTAAAGATGTTCCTCCCTATATCAAGGCAGTCCGTAACCCATTGAGTTATGGCGGGGTAAATAGTGTTGGTTTAAAAAGAAGAGGCTTCGATTTAGAAAAGATCAACCATATCTTAGATATCTATCGTTATATATTTAACAAGGGTATGAATACGACACAAGCACTTGCATTCATTGAGGAAGAGCTACCAGCTACCGACGAGCGGGACGAGATTGTTACGTTTATTAGAGATAGCGGAAGAGGCATCATCAAGCGTTTTGTCAAAGGTGCTTCAGATGAAGATTAATATGCAAATCCAATTAAAAGACGCTGCAAAAAGGTTTAACAAAGAGTGGATTTTTTCCAATCTCAATTATAGTTTTGTTACGGGTCACCATTATGCATTAATTGGAAACAATGGGTCTGGCAAAAGTACTTTGCTTCAAATGATTGCTGGTTATATTGGTCTAACAAAAGGCCAGATTGAATGGACAAGCACCGAGCATACTTCCTTAGATAGCAGTAATATCTTTAAACATATTAGTATAGCAGCGCCTTATTTAGAATTAGTAGAAGAGTTTACAGCTTTAGAGCAAATTGTTTTTCATCAAAGTTTTAAAGCTATACAACCTAATCATGCTCCTATGGAGATCTTGGAAAAAATTGGATTAGGTATTTCCGCTGATAAACAAATCAGGAATTTTAGTAGCGGGATGAAGCAAAGATTAAAATTAGCCTTAGCTATTTTTGACGAGGCTCCTATTTTATTATTAGATGAGCCCTGTAGTAATTTAGACCAAGATGGTATTCAAACCTACCAACAATTAATTGAAACTTATGCAATGCATAAATTAATCATTGTAGCGAGTAATGATACACAAGAATACCAATTCTGCGATCAACACCTTTCACTAGCAGCCTATAAAAAATAAAGATAGCATTAACTCCTACTTGCAATCAACAAATTCAGGTCGGTATATTTTAAATTGCATTTTTCACTGATATAAAAATCAGTTAACGCTCCTTTGTACAAATAAATTCCTTCGCGCAAATGCACTTGATGCCAAATAATTTCTTCTAACCCACCCTGATCTCCTATCTCAACCATCAAATGCATTAATACATTACTAATAGCCTGACTAGCTGTTCTTGCAAATCCACTTGGAATGTTCGGCACCCCATAATGAATTACATCGTGTTTAATGACAATAGGGTTTTCATGATTGGTTAATTCTGTTGTTTCAAAACAGCCACCTCTATCCACTGCTACATCAATAATAATACTACCTGGTCGCATGTTCATCACCATTTCCTCGGTCACTACAATTGGCGCCCTACCAATCTCGTTTCTTAACGCACCCACCGCTACTTCACATGTTTTTAATTGCTTCGCTAAAATATTCGGCTCAATCACTGAAGTCCATACACGCTGACCTAAATTATTTTGTAATCGCTGTAATCTTGACACATTGTTGTCAAACACTTTCACACTTGCACCCAATGCAAGCGCATTTCGTACTGCAAATTCCCCAGTAATATCGGCACCAATTACCACTACTTTGGTAGGCGGCACACCACTTATCCCTCCCAATAATACCCCCTTGCCCTGATTGAAATTACTTAAATATTGTCCTGCAATTAACATCACAGCACTGCCCACAATCTCACTCATACTTCTAAGTATAGGATAATTATGATTTTCATCTTTGATATTTTCAATAGATAAAGCAGTGATTTTCTTTGCCATCAATTTTACTAACACCTCCTGCTTAATTGCGCTAAGGTGTAAAGGAGAAATAATTGTTTGATGCATTTGAAGAAAAGGCAAATCAGATTCTACAGGTGGTGCCGTTTTAATTAAAATAGGACATTGATATACAGCAGCTTTTTCGAATACAATTTCTGCTCCTGCTTCTGAATAATCTTTATCAGTATAACGACTTCCTAATCCAGCCCCAGACTCTACCATCACTCGATGCCCATTGGCCACCAATACGCCTACTGCGTCAGGTATCAATCCAACTCTATTTTCTTGAAATGCAGTTTCTTTAGGTATACCTATTAATAATGGTTTTGCGCTATGAGGAATATCCAACACTTCTTCCTGTGTTTCATAGGAAATGGAAGGATGTATTTGTGGCTTCGTAAGGCTCATAGGAAATTATTTTATTGAAGATACAAAAATTCTACGGTGGCCAGGGTCAAGGATTTCTATGTTCAATACAACAGCATCCTCGGGCACCAAACTGGGTGCTTTTTCTGGCCATTCTACTAATGATATGTCAGCTTCATCCATTGCAGCTTCTACCCCTGCTTGTCTAGCCTCTGCCTCGGTTTCTAGACGGTACCAGTCCATATGATAGATCAATTTACCATGAACTTCGTACTGATTCATGATAGAAAAAGTAGGGCTAGACATGGCCTGTTGTATGCCTAATGCTTTACCAATGGCAGCAATGAGTGTCGTCTTGCCAGCTCCCATAGGTGCTTGAAAGACCCAAACAGTTTTTGACCCATATTTTTTAACCAATTGGGCTGCTATTTGATCTATTTGTCCTAGTGTATAAATGAGGTCCATACTGCAAATATAAAGCTTCAAATACAATGCTGAAATGGTTTCGTACCTTTGTGTTATAATTAATTCAATATGGAAGATATACAATGGAAAGTAGATGGAATGAGCTGTACCAATTGTGCATTGTCTATTCATAAATTCCTAAGTTCAAAAGGTATCAAAGAACCCAAAGTCAACTTCATGGAGGGCGAAGTACAATTTGAATTAGTAGACGCTGCTCAAAAACCAGCTTTAATAAAAGGCATACAAGATTTGGGTTATAAGGTACGTGGGCAAGAAAAGGAAACAGATGGTAAAAAATGGCTAGACAACAATAAGGAACGTGCCATTTTTTCACTCATTTTTACCATTCCTTTAATGGTACATATGATACCGGGCATTCATATACACTGGCTAATGAACCCATATGTTCAACTAGGTTTAACCCTTCCTGTATTTATAGTGGGCATGAGTTACTTTGGCAAAAGTGCAATCAATAGTTTGTTGCATGGTATTCCAAATATGAATGTATTGGTGTCTATCGGTGCTCTTGCTTCATTTGGATACAGTTTATACGGCACACTCATTGGGCAAGGGGCTCAATTTGCTTATTACGAAACAACTGCAACTATTTTAACCTTTGTATTTTTTGGCAACTACTTGGAAGATGCTTCTATTGCATCGACACAAAGAGCGTTAAAAGATTTAGTAAAAGCACAGAAAGTGATGGCGAATATGATTGTCTTTGATGAACATCATAAAGAAATTATTTTCAATGTAGCAGCAGACACATTAAAAGTTGGTGATATCTTATTGATCAATGCTGGCGAAACAGTTCCAATGGATTGTAAAATCTTATCTGGAGAGGCCGACGTGAACGAAGCGATTGTCACTGGAGAAAGTGTACCTGTGCATCGTAAAATGAAAGATATTCTATTAGGAGGTAGCACCATTGAAAATGGCTCTATCAAAGCTTATGTAACAGCGGTTGGTGATCAAACTGTATTAGCCAATATCTTAAAGATGGTTAAAGCAGCACAAGGAGAGAAGCCTCCAGTGCAAATTTTAGCAGACAAAATTAGTGCCATCTTTGTCCCTTTAGTGGTAGGCATTGCACTACTTACATTAATAGGAAATTACTTTTTTACTACTATAGGATTTAGTGAAAGTATGTTAAGAGCCATTGCAGTGCTGGTCATTTCTTGCCCTTGCGCAATGGGCTTAGCTACCCCGGCGGCTATTGCAGTAGGACTTGGAAGAGGTGCAAGGAATGGCGTCTTATTTAAAAATGCAAAAAGCCTTGAAACTTTCAAAGATATAAAACAAGTAGTTTTTGATAAGACCGGCACATTGACTACCGGACATTTTGAAATTAGCGGCTTCCATATCGTGAATTATGAAATAGGACAAATTACAGAACAGGATTTTAAAATCCTCACCTACTCTTTAGAAAAATATTCTAACCACCCAATTGCCAATTGTATAAAAGAAGAATGGAAGACAACCGAAGTGCTCAAATGGGACCAAATTGAGGAAGTGAAAGGGATGGGTGTCAAAGCAACAGATAAAGCTGGCAACATTTATTGGGCCGGTTCATTTAAAACATTAGCAAATCAAGATACAGAAGATGGCCACAATATCTATATTCAAAAAAATAATAGTTTAATTGGATGGATTGATGTGGCAGATCAAATCAGACCAGAGGCAAAAGAAGTCATTGATCAATTACATCGTCAAGGTATCACCACTATTTTGTTAAGTGGTGATCGCAAAGAAAAATGTAGACTGGTTGGAGAAGTGTTGGGTATCAAAGAAATTATTGCAGAACAAAGCCCTGCAGATAAACTCAAAAAGCTTGACGAATTAACAAAATTAGCACCTACTGCAATGGTAGGAGATGGCATTAACGACGCGCCTGCATTAGCAAAAGCAACGATAGGCATTTCACTAAGTAACGCATCTCATATCGCAATTCAAAGTGCACAAGTGGTCTTGATGAATAATGGATTAAAAAATCTACCCATGTCATTAGTACTAGGAAGAAAAACCTATGAAACGATTAAAGAAAATCTCGGATGGGCTTTCTCTTACAATATCATTGCTATTCCGGTAGCTGCATTCGGTTTTTTAGGAACATGGGGACCAACTTATGGCGCATTGATCATGGCCATGAGTGATGTGGTACTAGCCTTAAATTCTTTAAGATTGTTTAAAAAGAAATTAGACTAATTTTTTGCAAGCTTTAGAGGATATATTAAAAAAGCATTGGGGCTATGATGCATTTAGGCCACAGCAATTAGCTGTGATCGAATCTATCATAGCCGGCAAAGACACCCTTGCATTGTTGCCCACTGGCGCAGGAAAATCTATTTGTTTTCAAGTACCAACTATTTATAGTAGAGGCATTTGTGTCATCATTAGCCCTTTGATTGCATTAATGCAGGATCAAGTTAGAGACCTAGTATCAAAAAATCTAAAAGCAGTTTATTTAGGAAGTCAGCTGAGTCCTTATGAGGAGTCAATTGTATTTAAAGCCATTGAAGCAAAACAATACCAATTCATTTATTGTTCTCCAGAAAAGCTAGCACAGAAACATTTTCAATCTCTGCTAGCAACATTACCTATTCAATTATTTGCTATTGATGAAGCCCACTGTATCTCCCAATGGGGTTACGATTTTAGACCGAGTTACAGAAAACTTGATTTCATAAAAAAGACCTTCCCAAAAATTCCTATACTGGCCATGACTGCCTCCGCCATTCCTTTGGTTCAAAAAGATATGCTTGTTCAATTGGGGCTTCAACATGCACAAGTGATTACAGACCAATTTTTAAGGGCCAATTTAAGTTATGAAGTCAGAAAAGAAACAGTCAAACTATTTGTATTAAAAAACTTACTAAAAGAAATCACCGGATCAGTCATTATCTATTGCAATACAAGAAACAATGTTACACAACTAACATCAATGTTGACTAATTATGGCTTTTCTGTAGCTGGATATCATGCTGGAATAGAACTTGTGTCCAGGAAAACAATACAAGAACAATGGATGAATGACCAAATTCAAATGATCGTTTCGACGAGTGCATTTGGCATGGGGATCAATAAAACCAATGTGCGCGCAGTCATCCATTTTGATATTCCTGGCAGTATTGAGCAGTATTATCAAGAAGCAGGCCGAGCTGGCAGAGATGGCTTAGCTGCAAAAGCAATTTTACTGTACCAACAAAACGACTTTGATTATTGGAAGCAATTGCAAGAAAAGAAAATCCCTTCTGTCGCTATCATCAAAAAAGTATTTCAAGATCTAGCAGATTTTGTTCAACTACCTGTAGGCATGGGAGAACAACAACAATTTCTTTTTGATTTTGATGTCTTTTGCTTGCAGTTTAAGTGGGACAAAATTATTGCGAGGAATGCACTACAATGGATAGAACAAGAAGGTCATGTTAAGTTCTCTCCTAGCTCCTTTAAACCAACGCTTGTTCAAGTAATAGAAAATAGAATAACGATACAATTATTTGAGAAGCAATACCCCGAAACTGGTTTTGTATTACAAACCTTATTGAGAACTTATGGAGGTATTTTAGATAGCCCTCAATTTATCAATGAAAACACAATAGCTACTTTATTACAAAGAGATACAGCTTTTGTGTTAAAGCAATTGAAGCAATTAAAAGACTATGGGATGATTTCGCTAGAGCAAAAAGCAAACCAGCCCATTGTGCAATTTAAATGGAATAGAGCATCAGCTGAATTTATGACCATTGATCTTGATCAATACCAAGCCAGAAAACGAGCATTTGAGGACCGAATTAATGCAGTAAGGAGTTATCTAGAAAATAGATTAATTACATGTAGAAATGTATTTCTTGCTAAATATTTCGGTGAAATAGCACCCCAGAACTGTGGAATATGCGACCTTTGTACAAGTACGAAGCAGTAGGTATTTTTAACAAAACATTGGAAACTCATTTTATAGCGTAAAAATTAAAATGTGTTTCTTTACATAAATCAATCAATTATGGAAGATAAGAAAAAGTATAAGATTCTATTATGTGAGGATGATAGCAACCTTGGTTTGGTTTTAAAAAATTATTTAGAACTAAATGAATATGAAGTAACACTTGAAAGAGATGGAAGATTGGGGCTTGGCGCATTCCAACGTGAAAAATTTGATCTTTGCTTATTGGATGTAATGATGCCAAATGTCGATGGCTTTACTTTGGCCGAAGAAATTAGAGACATTGACCCAGATGTGCCATTGTTCTTTTTAAGTGCTAAAACATTGAAAGAAGATATTCTTCACGGTTATCGTCTAGGCGCTGATGATTATATTACCAAGCCATTTGATAGTGATGTGTTAATGCATAAGATCAAAGCCATTATCAAACGAAACGAGGAAGACAACAAAATAACTGATAACATTGAATTTGAATTAGGTGACTATCATTTTAATCCAAAATTAAGAGAACTGAAATTTAAAGAAAATACGCAAGTACTTTCTCCTAAAGAAAATGAATTATTGAAAATGCTTGCTGAGCATAAAAATGATTTATTGACTAGAGAAAAAGCGTTAAAGAAAATATGGGGTAGCGACACTTATTTTAACGGAAGAAGTATGGATGTATACATTGCTAAATTGAGAAAATATTTAAAAGAAGATAGCAAAATAGAAATCGTAAATATCCATGGAAATGGGTTTAGACTAGTCGTACAATAAAAAATAACCTCCAATACAAAAAAATAACCTCCAATTTTGGAGGTTATTTTTTTATCTAAATAGTTCTGGATTTTCACCGAAGCCTTGTCCTTTTTGTTTTCCAAGGTGCTCATAAGCCTTATAAGTAACCTCTCTTCCTCTAGGCGTTCTTTGTAAAAAACCTTCTTGAATTAAGAATGGCTCATAGACTTCTTCTATTGTTCCCGCTTCTTCTCCTACTGCTGTTGCTATGGTCGTGATTCCGACAGGGCCTCCTTTGAATTTTTCTATGATGGCGAGTAAAATACGATTGTCCATTTCATCTAATCCGTGCTCATCTACATTCAATGCTTTAAGTGCATGTTGCGTAATACCCAAGTCAACTTTCCCGTCATTCAATACTTGTGCAAAATCCCTAACCCTTCTTAATAAACCATTTGCTATCCTTGGTGTTCCCCTACTTCTTCTTGCAATCTCTCCTGCTGCACTTGAATCTACTTTTACTTCTAATATTCCAGCACTTCTTTCAATAATTTTTTGCAAAACAGTAGCAGGATAATATTCTAATCTTGATTTGATACCAAAACGAGATAATAATGGTGCTGTCAATAAGCCACTTCTTGTGGTAGCACCTACTAAAGTGAAAGGATTTAAATTGATCTGAACCGTTCTTGCATTAGGACCACTATCAATTAAAATATCAATTTTATAGTCCTCCATAGCAGCATATAAATATTCCTCAACCACTGTACTCAATCTATGAATCTCGTCAATAAACAGTACGTCATTGGGCTCAAGGCTAGTTAATAAGCCTGCTAAATCACTCGGCTTCTCAATGACTGGACCCGAGGTCTCTTTAATCTGTACGCCCATCTCATTGGCTACAATCCTACTTAAAGTGGTTTTACCTAATCCGGGAGGACCATGAAACAAAATATGATCCAATGCCTCTCCCCTAAGCTTTGCAGCTTTGATAAAAATATTGATATTTTCAATCAACTGGGGCTGGCCAGCAAAAGCATCCATCACTGCAGGACGAATCGTATTTTCAAACTCTCTGTCCTGAGGTTGTACGTTTTGAAATGGCCTATCCGAGTTTGGGTTTGACATGCGTTAAAATTATTTTGAATTAGGCGTTGCCTTCTCCAATAAATGCGTATAAATAAATTGATTCTTTAACTCTGTGAAATGTTTGCCTTTTGCGCCGCCCCATCCGTGACGACCACCTGGATATAACATGAATTCAACCTTTTTCCCTTCCTCTTGTAATGCGCTCAATAATTGGATAGAGTTCTGCATGTGCACATTGTCATCCATTGTTCCATGCACTAACTGAAGTACCCCTTTAAAGTTTTTGATATGCGTCATCACGTTACCAGACTTATATCCCTCAGGATTTTCTGCTGGGGTATCCATGAATCGCTCTGTATAATGTGAATCATATAATTCCCATGCAGTAACACTTCCTCCAGCCATGGCATGTGTAAATACAGATGACCCATAAGTTAATGCATAACAACTCATGTATCCACCATAGCTAAATCCAGTGATCGCAATTTTTGCTGGGTCTGCTTGTCCATTGGCAATAAACCATTTTGCCATCGTCATATAATCTTGCATTTCCCAGTAACCTAAGTTTCTATACATGTAGTTAACCCCTTCTTTGCCGAAATGGCCACTTGCTCTGTGATCAAATGCTACCTGAATCAATCCTTCCTCTGCCCAATTTTCTTTCGCAGGGTTATTGGACCAACTATCCATCACTGTTCCTGCATTAGGACCACCATAAATACTCACTAACAATGGATACTTTTTATTTGGATCCATGTTTTTAGGCCATGTCACTAAAGCAGGCAATTCAAATAAACCATCCGCACTTTTGATGCGTATTAATTCTGTTTTAGCTAGTTTGGTTGGATCATAATTAGCTGGTGTAGCAGTACCTAGTACTTCTACTGATTTTTTTTGTGTATTGATAACTGCAATAGTAGTAGGTGTTTTGATATTACTATACACTGTCACAAAATGCTTTGCATCAGGAGCCAAATAAACTTGTGCATTATTATAATCTCCTACTGTTAATCTTTTTTGATTTTTACCATCAAAACCAATAGCGTACAAATCAATTCTTGCACTATTCTCTAAACCTCTAGCAGTGAAATAAATAGTCTTGTTTTTTTCGTCAATTTGTCTAATACCTAAAACCGTGAACTTACCATTGGTGATTGGGTATTGTAATTTACCCTCCATGTCATACATGTACAATTGATTCCATCCACTTGCATCGGACTGTGCAATGTATCCTTTGTTATTAGGGATGAAATTGATTCTGCCCCCATTTCTGTCTTCTAGGTCTATCCATGTTTTTTGGTATTCTGTATACACTGGCTTTTTTGAACCTGTGGTCATATTCAATTCATAGATCTTAAGGTTATTTTGACCACGGTCCATCCAGCTTAACCACATACTGTTATTATTTGGATTCCATATTGGCCAACCGAAATATTGATCCTCTGCTTCGTTAAAATCAGCCCAAGTAATGTCTCCTCCATTTGGAGATGTCCAGCCAATTTTTACTGTAGGATTTTGATCCCCTGCTTTTGGGTACCTAGTCTCTTCTACAAAACCATGCTGACCTTCACTATTATAAATTGGGAACATAGGTACTTTACGCTCATCAAAACGCATGAAAGAGATATACTTGCTATCAGGACTCCACCAAAATGCACGATACTGTGTTGGACGGCCAAAGATTTCTTCAAAGTAGACCCAGCTTGCATAACCATTTAATATGCCTGTAGCACCATCATTTGTAATAGCTACTTCCTTTTTAGTGATTAAGGATAATGTATACAAATTATTATTCTTGGTATAGCCCACATAATTTCCGTCTGGTGATAAAGTAGGATTTTTTTCCTCCCCTTTATCAAATGTCAATTGAACCTCTGATCCATTCTCCTTTAAAAATAGATCTCCCTTTTTAACAAGCACAGCTTTCTCTGTTGGCACTGCATCTGCTGGAGCAACCGAGTATTGCTTAGTAACAACATTGTAACTGTAATTTTTAGGAGCTGCATCGTCCCCTCTTTTCATATTGAACACTACCTGATTATTATCCAACCAACGCATAAATCGAGGCAAGCCATTTTGACTTACTTGTGCTATACTTGATAAGGTTAAACAACATGCTACTGTTGAAAGCGAGATGAGTTTTTTCATAGTTTTTAATTTGGGGTTAAATCACCACATTGATCATTTTACCTTTTACGAATATGAGTTTTTTTATTGGTTTTCCATCTATCCATTTTTGCACTAATTCATTGCCAAGCACAATTTCATGCACCTCAGCTTCTGTAATATCTAAGGCGATATTTATATTGGCTCTCACTTTCCCGTTAATGCTTACCGGATATTCTTTTGAAGTCTCAGTCACATACCGTTCATCAAATATTGGGAATGCAGCGTCAATTACTAACCCTTGGTTACCCATTAAGGCCCAAAGTTCTTCACTAATATGAGGCGCATAAGGAGCCAGTAAAACAAGTACTTGCTCTAGCACTTCTTTTTTATGACAACCCAAATCAAATAATTCATTCACACAAATCATAAAGCTACTCACTGCTGTATTAAAGCTGTGACGCTCTGTGTCTTCTTCGATTTTTTTAATTGTCTTGTGTAATACTTTCAATTCTGCTGGAGTAGCTTTTTCATCCACCCAAACCTTGCCCTTAAGATCGTCATAGAATAACCTCCATAACTTTTTCAAAAATCGGTGCACCCCTTCTATGCCTTTGGTATCCCATGGTTTACTTTGCTCTACTGGTCCCAAGAACATTTCATACATTCTAAAAGTATCAGCACCATATCTGTTCACTAAGTCATCTGGATTAACCGTATTGAATTTAGACTTTGACATCTTCTCCACCTCTACACCACAGATATATTTTCCATCTTCTAATTCAAAGGTTGCATTAGCATAATCTGGTTTCCACTTTTTAAAAGCGTCCATATCTAACTCTACACCATCTACAATATTTACATCCACATGTAATTGATCCACTTCCGTAGTCTTCGCTAATCCTGCAGATACAAATATTTGTGTACCTCTTTTACGGTATACAAAACGGGAACTACCCTGTATCATTCCTTGATTTAATAACTTTTTAAAGGGCTCATCAAAACCAATATGACCAAGGTCATACAATGCTTTGGTCCACATTCTACTATACAATAAATGCCCAACAGCATGTTCGGTTCCACCAATATATAAATCTACCTGACCCCAATAATCACTCACTTTTCGATCACAAAATGTGGTCTCATTATGAGGATCCATATACCTTAAAAAATACCAACTACTTCCTGCAAAGCCCGGCATGGTATTGGTTTCAAAATGATTGGCTTTCCAATCTTCAATATTTGCCAGCGGCCCTTCTCCGTCTGGTCCAGGACCATAATTGTCTACGGTGGGCAATAATAATGGTAATTCACTCTCAGATAAAGGATAAGCTATTCCATTTTTCCATTGAATTGGAAAAGGCTCTCCCCAATAACGTTGTCTACTAAAAGCAGCATCACGCATACGGTAATTGACTTTCTTTTTGCCAATACCCATTGCTTCCAATTTTTCATTCACCATCGCGATTGCGTCTTTCTGAACGATACCGTTTAAGAAATCGCTATTGGTTAATACCGCTTCTTTTGTTGGATTGGCAGCAGTGCCATCGAAAGCGTCACCAATAATATTGGTAATAGGAATATTAAAATGTTGTGCAAATTTAAAGTCACGATCATCCCCACATGGTACGGCCATGATTGCACCAGTTCCGTATCCGGCCAATACATATTCAGAAATCCAAATAGGTATACGTTGTTGGTTAAATGGATTCACCACATAAGCGCCCGTGAAACATCCTGTAATTTTTTTCTCTGCAATACGCTCTCTTTCACTTCTGCTTTTTACATAAGCGATATAATCGGCTACCTCTTTTGTATGCGTTGCAGGTGTGATTTCATGAATCAATTCATGCTCTGGAGCAACTACTAAAAAGTCTACACCAAATACAGTATCAGGCCTTGTAGTGTATACGGTTAAAATAGCTTGATGATCTGCTACTTTAAAATCTATTTCAGCACCATAACTTTTACCAATCCAATTAGACTGCATCTCTTTCATTGCATCACTAAACTGAATTGTATCTAGCCCAGTCAATAAACGATCTGCATATTCTGTGATACGCAAATACCATTGACGTAATTTCTTTTTTTCAACAGGATGTCCTCCTCTTTCACTAAAACCATTAATCACTTCGTCATTGGCTAACACTGTGCCTAATCCTGCGCACCAATTGACTTCACCAAATCCACAAAATGCCAATCGATATTGCATCAATACATCTTGCTGTGCTTTTTCATCCCAACTATTCCATGTAGCTGCAGTAAAACTCAATTGATTATCTGCAGGACAAACATGATTTACATTGCCCTCTTTTTTAAATGCTGCAACCAATGCCTCAATTGGATTGGCCTTGTTTAACTGACGATCAAAATAGCTATTAAACAATTGTAAGAAAATCCACTGTGTCCATTTGTAATAAGTAGCATTGCAAGTTCTCACTTCTCTATCCCAGTCATAACAAAATCCGATATTGTCTAATTGACTTCTAAAATTGTCAATATTGTCGTGTGTACTTTTTGCAGGATGTACCCCATGCTCTAAAGCATATTGCTCTGCAGGCAGACCAAATGCATCATAACCCATTGGATGCAATACATTAAAACCCTTTAGCCTTTTATACCTACTATAAATATCAGAAGCAATATAACCCAAAGGATGACCCACATGCAAACCAGCGCCACTTGGATAAGGAAACATATCTAAAACATAACATTTGGGCTTGTCGCTAACATTGGGAACCTGATATGCTTTTTGATTTTTCCAGCTAGTTTGCCATTTTTTTTCGATCGTCCTAAATTGATACTCCATCTGCGTTATTTTCTTAAAAATCTATAAATATTTGGTTTTGAATCTGTCAGTGCACCATACCCCTCATTTTTAACAAAAAATAGGTACAAATCGGCCTATGCAAATGTAAGTCATTAGCGTTCAAAACCCTACATTTGCAGAGCGAACAAGTAAAATTTTAATGACATGGCAGTATCCGGAAATGGATCTTTAAAGAGGAGTAAACCAAACTATATCTACAGTATTGTCGGCGTAGCCATTGTGTTGTTCATTATGGGTATCATGGGCTGGTTTTTCTTAAATCTCCATGCTATTGGAGACAACTTTAAGGAGGATATTAGAATCAGTGTTTATTTAAGGACAGCAGATAAAAATACAGTAGGAAAAATTCAGGCTTTCATCGCAGCAGCTCCTTATGCAAAAAACGTAGAATATGTTGATAAGGAAAAGGCGAAAAGTATCTGGAATAAAGAAAATAACGAGGATTGGTCAAAAATATTGGACGTAAACCCATTGCCAGAAAGTATAGATTTTTTCGCCAAAGCGGACTATGTTAATCCAGACAGTTTATCAAAAATTAGTACTAGTATCGCCTCCGCTTTTAAAGATGACGTTGCCGATATTCAATATCCAAAAAGCTTAGTGACCAATTTAAACGAGCGCGCTACTAAAGTAGGCCTTATCTTTTTAGTCCTTTCTGTCATCTTATGTGTCATCGTAATTATTAGTATTGATAATACCATTCGCCTAGCTATGTTTAGCAATCGTTTTTTAATTAAAACAATGCAGATGGTGGGCGCAACTAGAAACTTTATATCTAAACCATTGGTGATTCGTGCTTTAATAAATGGACTCATCAGTGCCTTAATAGCCATCTTTTTACTGTTCGGATTGATCCAATGGGCAAGTGGTCAATTCCCTCAATTGCAAACCCTACAAGGCATCGGCAATAGTCTTTTGTTGTTTGGCGGTTTGATCATCATTGGCGTGGGGATTTCAGTCTTGAGCACCTATAGAAGTGTAGTGAAATATTTAAAAATGAAATTAGACGAACTTTATTAATCAAATTATTATGAGCCAAAAAAACACAAAAAGATCTCTAGACCTATTTGGTAAAGCTAATTACACTTGGATGTTAATTGGAGCTGCGTTAATTATAGGAGGAATGTTGTTAATGATGGGTGGGAAAAGTGCCGACCCGAATATTTTTAACGAACAGGAAGTTTACAGCTTTAGACGAATTACACTTGCTCCTTTGTGTATTATTGCAGGTTTTATTGTCGAAATTTACGCCTTGTTTAAAAAAGCATAAGCTATATTTATACTTATTAGAGCGATGCCTGCATCGCTCTTTTTTTAATCCATATCATGAACACAATACAGACTATATTAATTGCTATTATCGAGGGCATTACAGAGTTCTTACCTATTTCTAGTACGGCTCATATGAAATTTGCTAATCCGTTTTTAGGCATACAAGATGGACCGTTTGTAGACCTTTACGAAATTGTGATACAGTTTGCGGCCATCTTATCTGTAGTCGTTATTTATCGTAAACAGTTTTTTGATTTTAGAACATATAGTTTTTATTTAAAACTACTAGTAGCCGTAATCCCTGCATTACTATTTGGTGCTTTACTTAAAAAATATATTGACGCTGTACTTGATAATTTATGGGTCATTGCAACAGTGATGGTGCTTGGTGGTATTGCTCTACTTTTCATAGATGCTTACTTTAAAAAACAAGTAGACCCTAAAGGCAATGAGCCCATTCAATTTAAACAAGCGTTTTGGGTAGGCTGCTTTCAAGTACTAGCTATCATTTTCCCAGGACTTAGTAGGAGTGCAGCAACTATTATTGGAGGATTAAGTCAGAAATTGAGTAAGCAGGCAGCTGCAGAATTTTCTTTTTTTCTTGCTGTGCCTACCATGCTTGCCGCGTCTGCAAAAAGCACTTTGGATGTATACCAAGATCACCCCGAAGTATTTGTCACAGATAATATTTTGAACTTATGTATTGGCGCCTTGATTGCTTTCATTGTGGCTTTGCTGAGTGTAAAATTTTTTATCAGTTTTGTACAAAAGAGAGGATTCGCTTTATTTGGATGGTACAGAATAGCATTAGGATTATTCATGCTGTGCTGGCTCTTCCTTCAAAAAGCCTAAAGGTTTTAAAGATAGATTAGCATTTATTCGTATTTTGGGTCCAAACCCCTTGCAATATGCAAACTGCTTCAAAGAAAGTAATCCGTAGTTGGACGATGTACGACTGGGCAAATAGTGTATACAGTTTGGTCATCACGTCTACCATTTTCCCAGCATTTTATGAAGCTGTCACCAGCGATGGCAATGACCAGACTTTAATAGATAAAGTAAAAATTGGCCCCTTTGAATTTGTCAATACTGCACTATACAATTACGCATTGGCAGTAGCTTTTATAGTAGTAGCCATCCTGTCGCCCATCCTCTCCTCTATTGCTGATTACCGTGGTAATAAAAAACAATTTCTTCAGTTTTTTTGTACAATGGGCAGTCTAGCTTGTTGTAGTTTGTATTTTTTTGACAGTGACCATATTGGAACTGGACTTATTTCTGTGATCATTGCGTGCATTGGTTTTTGGGGAAGTTTGGTTTTTTACAATTCCTATTTGCCAGAAATTGCAGCGCCCGAAGATCGAGACAGAATTAGTGCAAAGGGGTTCACAATGGGCTATTTTGGATCGGTTATTTTACAATTAATTTGCTTTGTCTTTGTATTAAAGCCAGACTTATTTGGTATCACAGTAGGGAAAGCTTCTCAAATCTCCTTCTTACTTGCTGGGTTATGGTGGTTTGGTTTTGGCCAATGGTCAATCGCTCGTCTTCCTGCAAGTTTAAGGGTGTTAAAAACAGCACAAACTGACAATGTATTTGTAGGTGGCTATAAAGAATTGCATAAGGTTTGGAAACAACTAACCCACCTCCCTGTTTTAGATAATTTTTTAGGTGCCTTTTTCTTTTATAATATGGGTGTTCAAACAGTCATGCTTGCAGCTACGCTTTACGGGAAGAGTGAATTGAATATCCCGACTACAAACTTAATCATAGCTATTTTGATTATTCAACTGGTTGCCATACCAGGCGCATTGTTAATGGGTAAAATGGCAAGCACTTTAGGTAATTTTAAAACCCTAATGATTGCTGTATCCGTGTGGATTCTTATTTGCATTATAGGCTATAACATACCAAGAAATGGCATTACAGAATTTTATTGCTTAGCTACCCTAGTTGGATTTGTAATGGGCGGAATTCAATCGGTAAGTAGAAGTACCTACGCAAAATTGATGCCAACGACACATGACACAGCTTCCTTTTTTAGCTTCTATGACGTCACCGAGAAAATAGCGATTGTCATTGGTATGTTTAGTTTTGGTTTTATTATTGAATTAACAGGATCTCAAAAAAATGCAGTACTTGGATTATGTGTATTTTTTATTATTGGCTTAATTTTGTTGTACAGAACTTCTTTAAAAAATAAGCATGCATATTTATAGTATCCCTACTGGTAATTTTAAGCTCGATGGCGGTGCTATGTTTGGCGTGGTCCCAAAATCTATTTGGAACAAAACCAATCCAGCTGACGAGCAAAATCTTTGCACTTGGGCACTTAGGTGTATGTTGGTTGTGTCAGGTGATCGTAAAATCTTAGTTGATACGGGCATGGGTAATAAGCAAGATGCAAAATTCTTTAGTCATTATCATCCAAGTGAAACCAAGACAATTGCAGCTGCATTAGCTATTCATGGATTCACTCCAGAAGATATCACTGATGTGTTATTAACTCATCTACACTTTGATCATGTGGGCGGCGCTGTTAATAATGATGATGGCACACTAAAATTAGCACTTCCAAATGCAACCTATTGGGTGAGTGCTCCCCATTGGGAAACTGCTATAAAGCCCAATAGAAGAGAAAAAGCAAGTTTTTTAAAAGAAAATATAATGCCGCTTAAAGAGAGTGGGCAATTAAAATTAATTGAAATTCCTCCATTTAAAAGCGATACAAGTTTACAAGAAATTCATTTTGCAGAAAACATTAGTTGTATTGTAGTGAACGGACATACACAAGGGATGCTCTTGCCTAAAATCCAATATGGTGCAAAACAACTTGTGTTCATGGCCGACTTGTTGCCATCTGTTGGCCATCTTCCTATCCCTTTTGTCATGGGCTATGATATGCAACCGCTGTTAACCCTAAACGAAAAAGAACTTTTTTTACAAGAGGCCTGCGCTAAAAATTATACTTTGTTTTTTGAACATGATCCTATCAACGAGTGCTGTGATTTACAAGAAACAGAAAAAGGAGTACGAACAAAGTCTTGCTTTTCTTTACAAAGCTTTTTAACAACTCTATAAAAGCTCAACTCTAACGTAAGAAATAGAATTGAATAAAATTGAATTAGTCTAATTCAATCAATGAAGTCAAGGGATGTCTTAATCCTTCATAGCTTTTCATGTCAACTTTTATAGAACCCACAATAATGGGCGTCTCAATTCTTATAGGAATATGGTTGTCGTCGTCTGTGACCCATATAGTCATATGCTCTCCGCCTTTAAACATAGTGCCCTTAACTAGCAGCGGCGCGATTTTGATAGCTTTAAATTTGCCAAATTTTGTTCGAATGACCTCTTTACCCAAGTATTTAAAATAGGAAGGAAATAATTCATTATCAAGGAAAAAATTTAGGTAGATCTTTTCATTTACTTGTAAATTTTTAAAGTCTAAATTTCTTGCAGCATAGATAGCACTAATTACATCAAAAGTGCAATCTGCAGACTTATACAACTCCCCTTTATTAGTTGTAACCTCGTTGTTTTTTTGATTAAACGCTAGAGATTGATTTTGATGAAAAGAACCTTCATTGATACTCCTACTAAAATAATAGGGCATTAAATTATCGGCATCTACAATGGACTCATACCTGTCTCGCACTTTAAAGATCCAGTCATAGCGTTGATTAGAATTTCCAGTAGCAGTGAACGCATAAGCGGCATCCCCCTCCCATTTTGTAGGCGATACAGTGAACTTAGCATTTCCAGCATTCACATATAACCCCACCACATTATAGTAAATAGTGTAAGTAATTTTTTCGCCAGCATTGAAAGAAGTATTGGACTGACTACATATTTCTCTAGGCTGCTTAGGTAAGACAGTTAATAAAGTAGCCATCCAAATTTGAAATAAGTATAATAACATAGGGGGCGTCTATCTTATAAAATTATTGCTTTAATCTAAAACCAAGCAATAAAATTGCACCCAAGATAGAAGGGATTAAGAAATTAACCATCCAAATAAGTGTTGTTAAAGCAATTAACATGATATCATTATGGTAAAAAGGTGCCATCAACAACAAAAATAGCTGTCCACGTATTACTAAATCTGTTAAGCTAATTGCCGGAATCATACTTAAGAAAAATAAGAGGGCCATGATACCGATGCTTAAATCAATCCAATGTATAGGAATATTTAACATCTGAGCCGCCCAATTATACTGCAACAAATACACCAAATAACGTATTAATGCCATGATGATCAATTTCCATTTTAGATCCGATGGGATCTGTATTAAATTTAATTTGGATAACCAGCCACTCAAGGTCTGATTGTAAAAAAATAAAAACAAAGCAACGATGGCTCCTATGGGTGCTACCCATTTTAACCATGGTAAAAAAGGCAGGTTCCAAAATAACGCAATACTTCCAAAACAGATTGTCATTAATAATTGTGCATAGGAAGCCCATGCCATTTGTGCAATTCCTTTTAATTTAGTTCCAGGAGCAAGAAACAAAGTTCTTCCAACATAATCACCTGATCTCGCTGGCGTAAAAAATGAAAATGCTTGCCCAACAAAAACTGCCCTTAATGCTTGTAGCGTGGTAAATGAATTGGTAGACGCAATAACCGTTTTCCACTTAATCGCTTCTACTGTATAATTCAAACATAATAAACAACCCATCAATACCCAAGCACCCCAGTGTATCTTAGTTAATTGTATTTTCAATTCCGCCCCATATTGATTTAGGTTCTCATTCTGTAACACTTTATGATAAATAGCAAAAGCGCAAATCACAAATAAAATAAAACCAATTAATTTATTCCCAATAGAAAGTAGCTGTTTAAGTTTACTCGAAATCATATTTTGTAAAGATCGTATTTTGGTGGGATATCTGTAACTTTATCCCTATGTCAAACACACCCATTATTTTAGGAATAGACCCTGGAACTCAAATCCTAGGATACGCTATTTTACAAGGCGGCACTCAGCCTAAAATAATCATGATGGATGTACTTAAATTGACAAAGGAAAAAGACATATACGCCCGATTACAAATGATTCATGCCAAGATCATTGAGTTGATGGAAACTTATAAGCCTGCTCATTTCGCCATTGAAGCTCCTTTTTTTGGCAAGAACGTACAGAGTATGTTAAAATTAGGAAGGGCTCAAGGCGTTGCTATTGCAGCTGCCATGCATTACAATACTCCTGTTACAGAATACGCCCCCAAGAAAGTAAAACAATCCATTACTGGAAATGGCAACGCAGATAAAGATATGGTTTGGAAGATGCTTGAGCGGGTATTAAATGTAAAAGAAAAACCCAAGCATTATGACGCAACAGATGCACTTGCTGTGGCGCTTTGTCATTGGCACCAAATCAATCGCCCTGTCATAAGCACTGGAAAGGGATTAAAAGGATGGGATGATTTTATTCAAAAGAACCCAGGCCGTTTAAAGAAGTAGATCTTGTTTTAATACAAAAAAGATTAACCAAGTTTGCTAAGAATTGCAGCCTGAATAGCCTTTAACTCTTCTTTAGTTAATTGCAATTTAGGATTTGAGAAATTGACGTCATCTGCCTCATTGATAGGAATTAAATGTAAATGCGCATGTGGCACTTCTAATCCAACTGTAATCATGCTAACACGATTACACAAAAAACTTTCTTCGATAGCCTTAGCGATTGGTTTTGCAAACACCAATAATTCAGATAAGTAATTATCAGGCAGCTCAAATACTTTGTCTACTTCTATTTTAGGTACAACCAACACATGCCCTTTCTGTAAAGGGAAAATATCCAGGAATGCGAAGAACATGTCGTTCTCCGCAATCTTGTAAGAAGGTATATCACCTTGAATTATTTTTGAAAAAATAGTCATCTAGTTGTTTCTTAGGCAGTAAACCCTCATTAAATCGCAATATTGTCAATGCTAAATTTCATCACTCCGTTTGGTGCTTGAATTTCTACATTATCCCCTACTTTTTTACCAATCAACCCTTTACCAATTGGTGAAGAGGCCGATATCTTACCTGCTTTTAAATCTGCTTCTTTTTCTCCCACTAATTGATAAGTGACTGTTTTTTTAGTAGCCAAATTGGTGATCGTCACCTTCGTTAATATAGTTACTTTGCTTGTATCAATGGTGCTTGTATCCACGATCTTTGCATTAGAAACTGCTACTTCTAATTGCTTGATTTTAGATTCTAACATACCTTGGGCTTCCTTTGCCGCATCATATTCAGCATTCTCTTTTAAATCTCCTTTTTCTCTTGCTTCTGCTATCGCTCTTGAAGCTGCTGGACGATCGATTGACTTCATGCGTTGTAATTCCTCACGCATCTTATCAAATGTCTCTTGGGTTACATATACATTTGTTTCGCTCATACCTTCTGTTTTATATAAAAAAAATACAACGCCACATAATTGAAGCGTTGCATATTACAAAGATATAATATTAGGGTCAAATGATACCTAATTTTTCTAATAGGATCTTAGCCATCTTGTAAAATGCCTCATGACTATACCCGGCTATATGGGGGGTTTGGATGAAATTAGGCAAGGCTAATAGGCTGTCTAATTGCTCCTTTTCTTCTTGTGTAAAGGAAGCTAACTGCTCATTTTCAAGTACATCTAAGCCAGCAGCTCTAATTTGTTGATTTTGAAGCGCTTTGAGCACAGCTTGGGTTTCCGTAACGCCTCCTCTGCAAGTGCTAAGAAAATAAGGCTTTTGCTGTAATTGCTCAAAAAAATGGGCGTTGGCTAAATGCTTTGTAGATGGCGTTAAGGGTAAATGTAAGCTGATCACTTCTGCCTGAGCTTGGATTGTTTCCAAACTAGCCCTTTTTACATTTGGAAATTGACTGAATCCCAAAGCTTGTGGGTTAATGTCATTGATCAAAAGCTCCACTCCAAATCCAGTCAACACCCTTGCAAAAGCGGTTCCTGTATGTCCAAAACCAATGATTCCGACCTTCTTCCCAGTTAATTCTTCCCCACGATTTCCATCCCTCACCCATTGTCCAATTTTTATTTCATCATGAGCACGATGAATATGACGCATTAAATTTAATAACAAACCTAAACTATGCTCTCCTACAGCCGTGCAGTTTCCTTCAGGACTACTCATGCAAATGATGCCTTTAGATTGAGCGTAGGCAGTGTCGATTAACTCCATACCGCTTCCTAGTCGCCCGATCCATTTTAATTCCTTGGCCGCATCTATTAATTTGGCGTCAATGCGTAATCTAGTAGTGACGATTAATCCAACTGCGTCATGAATCATACTAGCTAATTTGTCATAATCGATCTTAGGTTCATAAGCAATTTCGAAACCTTTTTCGGTAAGCGTTTCTAACAAAAAAGGATGTACTGTTGCCGTTACAATTACTTTTTTAGACATGTATTAGGGATTATGCATTTTAAAAGTAAGGTCTGCAAAGTCTTGATAGGTCAAGTTCTCCGCTCTTTTAGTAAAAATAGGATCCTGTAATTGCTCTGTAGTAAAATAAGGCTTTAATGGATTTCTTAACATTTTACGTCTTTGTCCAAAAGCCATTTTAACAATATGATAAAAACTTTTCAATGAACTAAATTCAGGGAATTCAGCTTTACGTTTTAAACGAATCATGCCACTCATTACATTAGGGGGTGGCGTAAATGCGCTCGGAGGAACATCAAATAAATAGTCGACGTCATAAAATGCTTGTGTCAAAACACTTAAAATGCCATAGGCTTTGGAGTGAGGTTTCGCAGCAATTCTTTCTGCAACTTCTTTTTGAAACATGCCAATCATCACAGGCACCTGCTCTTTCCAATCCAATACCCTAAATACAATTTGTGTAGAAATATTATAGGGGAAATTACCAATTAGTGTAAACTGGCCTTCAAAAGGGATAGCCGTTTCTAAAAAATCCTCATTAATTAATTTACCTTCTAATTGGGGATAGGTATGCAGCAAATAAGCCACTTTTTCCCTGTCTAATTCAACTGCTTTAAACGACTTCAAAGGCAGGTCTATAATGTGCTGCGTTAGTGCGCCTGCGCCAGGTCCAACTTCTAATAATTGATCGATAGACTCCTCCGCTAATGCAGCTTTGATTTGTAGACAAATTTGGACATCATTCAGAAAGTGTTGACCCAATGACTTTTTAAGGGTGTATTGCATGAAGCAAAGTTAGGTTTTTGTGCGTACTTTTACAGCCTAATCAACTGGATATGAATCAAGACATCAGAAAACCAATTATAGGCTTTACTTGCGGAGATTTAAATGGCATTGGACTTGAATTAATCATTAAATCATTGTCAGACAACCGACTATTAGACTTTATAGTACCTGTTATTTTTGCAAACAACAAGGCGATCAATTTTTATAAAAAAGGCCTGCCCGATTTTCAAATGACATTTTCTACTGCGCCTGATCTTGATAAATTGAATCCAAAGCAAGTCAACCTGATTCAGTGTTGGGAGGAAGAAGCTGTAATTCAACCGGGTGAACTCACCGAAACAGCGGGCAAGTATGCATTGATTTCATTAGAACAAGCAGTTGCTGCACTTAAAAACAAAAAAATTGACGGCTTAGTTACTGCACCTATACATAAAAAAAATATTCAGTCGTCTACTTTTAACTTTAGTGGACATACTCCTTATTTACAACATGCATTTGGGAATGTAGAAAACCTAATGTTATTAGTAGCTGATAATTTAAGAATGGCTCTCGTAACTGAACACTTAACGATTCAAGATATTGCCCAGCATATTACCAAAGATAAGATCAAACAGAAATTACAAATTCTACACAAAAGCTTACAAAGAGATTTTGGTGTCGACAAGCCACGTATTGCTGTTTTGGCGCTTAATCCGCATGCAGGTGACGACGGATTGATAGGAAAAGAAGAAATAGAAATTATTAGACCAGCTATAAAAGAAGCAAAACAACAGATGCTTGTCTACGGACCTTATTCTGCTGATGCTTTTTTTGCAAGAGGACAACATGAAAAATTCGATGCTGTATTAGCGATGTACCATGACCAAGGATTAATACCATTTAAATCATTGGCATTTGGAGAAGGGGTGAATTTCACTGCAGGCTTACCTATTGTAAGAACAAGTCCAGACCATGGCACTGCATTTGATATCGCTGGAAAAGACAAAGCAGACGCAAGTTCTTTTACTGCTAGCATATTTGAATGTGTTCGCATCATTCATGCTAGAGAAGGATACCGCGATATGCGTTTAAATCCTTTGAAAAAAATGAGCCACAAGATGTTTGCTAACGCAGTAGATGAAAGATTAGACGAGAACTAATTTAGTCTGTTTAATGGACTAACTTATTACCGATATTAATAAGGACATGCTTTTTTTAGATCAACCAAAGATTGTCTTCCCCAGGAAGGAAGCACAAACGAATTTACAGTTTGTGCATTTAAATATTGTTCTGCTTTCTGGATCAAGGGTTTAGTTGCCTTACATCCTCCTCCAAATAAACTGGGTAGATTTTTTTGAATATTTGCTTCAAGTAAATAGACTCTTGGATTCGTTGGGTTGATCTTTTTAGCTTGCTGTAAAGGTTTCTTAATCCTATCCTCGTATACAAGCCATCTCATTGCAGGACTGACAGACATTTTAGCTGTATAGGCCATGCTTTCGGCACAGAAAATTTCATCATTTAATTGAATTGACTTTGCTCTATCTATCCATTGAATGGCTTCTGTAGCCAATTGATCTCGATCCCCCATTTTAAGTAAACACATTCTTGCCTTTACAAGTGAAGCATAATAGGGAATAACCCAATTGGCTTTATCTGAGGCATAGAGTTGTTCAAATTGAAGAAATACCTGTTGGTATGTACCTGTTTTGTTCAATTGGTTAAACTGAGTAACAGCAAGCTCTAAAGGTTTTGGTGCAGTAGGCGCCTGGCCCTTACTTGAAAGCTGACTGAATAAGATCATTAAAACAAAACAGTATCGCATAGCTGTAAATTAAAACATAGCATTGGAAACACCTTTGTTAATTACATAATTGGCATAAGTAATTTCGATCGTACCCTTCTTTTGCTTTAATGCTTTTTGCTTAGCAGCAGGATCGTCGTCACCAAATTCTAACGTAATGCCATTCGGTAATTTATAGTCTTTTGTATTAAAGCCAAAAATGATTTTACTAGGAAGACCCATATTCGCATATTGCCCATATTCCATTGTTATCTCATAGGTTCCATTTTCTTTGGTTGTGGTGAAGGTCTTATACACCAGCGCATCTACTGGATCAATCCACAAAGTAGAGATCACCCAATCTAATTTATCGTCAGTAGGAATCAACTTGATTGCCTGTAATTGTTTTCCTTTATACAATTGTATACCAGATTCAATGGCAATATATTGTTTGTTATTCAGCAACGAATTTAGTGTCACCGAAACGCCCCCCTTTGGCAATAAGGAAATACCTCCCTCCTTTTTTACTTTCAATAGGTTAGGTTTTTTATAATATACTTTTACTTTTCCTAATGAAGCTTTGATAAATGCAACGTCTGTTTTCATGATCCCGGTTGCTACATAGTCATTTACAATATTCAATTTAGCACTCACTTTCTCAATCAAGGCATTGGACTGTGCTCCTGCTGAATATTGAACCAAGACCATTAACAATAAAATTAAACTCGTTTTTTTCATATCTTAATAATTATGCGCTTTTTACGCTACGAACAGATTAACTTAATATATCTTTCTTTTTCATGATCCAAACCGAAGCGCCAACAAACAAGGCAATATGCACTGTCAGCACTATAATGGAATTCTTTATCTTAGCCACATTGAGGATGGTTCCTGTAATGGCATCGTTACTTTCATTCACCTGTATGTCAAAAAATTCCTTCCAATTATTCATGTGTGTAGTAAATAAATAGGGCTTCACTACATTAAATAATGGAATATTTAATGTACTTAAGATGGTGAAAAATACGATCGCACTTATGGTTGCCACAATTGGCCCGATTGAATTGTTCGCCAAGCTAGACATTAAGAAACCTAGCGCCGCCACGGTTAATAAAGAAAAACTTGCAAAAACAAAAGCCCCTAAATATCTCCAAAACACATCCTGCTCTTGTATTAGTACGACATAATTAGATTTCATTAGGAATAAGTCATCTGTGCCAAAAATCCACATGCTTAAAAACAAAGCTAAAAACGCTAGCCATACCAATAACAAAATGGTATACATACTAGCTGCCACAAATTTAGCCAACACCCATTGAGTTCTACTATAAGGTGTCGTAAATAAAAGTCTTAAAGTACCCAAATTAGCTTCTCCCGAAAGCATATCAGCAGCAATTAAAGCAACCAGTAAAGGCACATGTACCAATAATAATTGTAATAAAATATAGCAGATTAAATAACCGTTTAATACTTTCCCGTCTACAGTTAACGTGTCATTAATATCCTTCATTAAAAAAGCAGCATATGCTTCTCCGTCAATCTTTAAGCCCATTTGAATCACAAGAATCAATGCAGCAATGGCACCAAAAGCGATATAGGTTCTAGGCCTTTTATAAATTTTAAATAACTCAATTTGAATGATCGGCCACATATTAATAAGTTGATGTTAGTTGTAAAAAATAATCTTCTAAGGAATTCTTAGCCTCTAAAGACAAGAGCGAAATATTAGAAGAAACTAAAAACTTATTTAAAGCAGGTATTTCCGCCTTAGGTATAGTCAAATAAAGTCCTTCGGTTCGGTCTAATATATTTTGGCGATAGCTTGAATCTGTTAATTTTTGTTTCGCCTCTATGTCATCTAAGGTTTTGATTTGAACAATCGTTTTATTAGGATCCAATAAACTTTCGGTAGGACCTTCTGCCATTTTTTTACCCTGATGAATAATCAAAATATGTGTCGCAATTTGCTCTATCTCAGAAAGTAAATGCGAGGAAACTAAAACCGTTTTCCCTTGCTCTTTAGAAAGCGATTTAATCAATTGACGAATATCTGCAATTCCTTGAGGATCTAATCCATTGGTTGGTTCATCTAAGATAATTAAAGCTGGGTCATGCAGAAGTGCAATACCAATGCCTAGTCTTTGCTTCATTCCTAAGGAGTAAGTCTGCACTTTGTCATTGGCCCTTGCAAGCAGTCCTACTTGCTTTAAAGTAGCTTCGATTTTAGCTGCAGTCACAGTTTGTTTACGCAGTTTTGCAAACAAGGTTAAATGCTCTTTAGCTGTTAAATAGGGATATAAATCGGGACGTTCAATAACTGCACCTACCTGCTCTAAAATAGCAGATCGGTTGGTTGTTAAAGATTGCCCAAAAATTTCGATACTGCCCTCAGAAGGATGAATCAAGGAAAGCAACATACGAATAGTAGTGCTTTTACCAGATCCATTCTGACCTAAAAAGCCATACACCTGACCAGCTTCTACTTCAAAAGAAAGCTGATCTACTGCCTTTAAGGCACCGAAACTTTTACTTAATGCTTGTACTTTAATTACTGACATATAACTATAACAATCAATTGAATTATTTGTT
>CAZAOF010000002.1:0-49545 GCA_964486665.1 uncultured Sediminibacterium sp. | reverse complement strand
TGCAAAAAGAAGTTGTTTTACAAGATGTAGTCATCAAGTTTGCTGGAGATAGTGGAGACGGTATGCAATTAACCGGCCAGCAATTTACCAATAATACCGCCCTATTAGGAATCGATTTAGCGACTTTTCCAGATTTTCCTGCGGAAATTAGAGCCCCTATCGGTACCCTACCTGGTGTGAGTGGATTTCAAATTCACTTTAGTTCCAATCCTGTGTATACACCAGGTGACACCTGTGACGTACTGGTCGCAATGAATGCTGCTGCCTTAAAAGTAAATCTAAAGGGATTGAAAAAAGGTGGAAAAATCATCGCGAATATCGAAGGATTCGATGCAAAAAATCTAAGACTAGCTGCTTATCCAGAAGGAATCAATCCTTTAGAAGATGGAAGTTTAGATGGTTATGAATTAACCAAAGTGGATATCACAAAATTAACAAGAGAGGCATTAAAGTCCAATACAGAATTAGGCACCAAAGAACGTGATCGCGCAAAGAACATGTTTGTACTTGGCTTAATTTATTGGTTGTACAACAGAAATTTAGACAACACCATTGACTTCTTAGAAGAGAAATTTGGCAAGAAGGAAAATATTTTGAAGAGCAATATTGATGTATTGAAAGCAGGTTACTATTATGGAGAAACTGCTGAATTATTCAATGCAAGATATAAGGTGGAGAAGTCAAAGATGGAACCAGGTACTTACAGAAGTATCATGGGAAATCAAGCATTATCAATGGGTTTAATTGCAGCGGCACAAAAAAGTGGTCTGCCATTATTCCTTGGATCTTATCCTATTACCCCAGCTTCTGATATCTTACACGAATTAAGTAAGTACAAAAATTTTGGTATTAAAACATTCCAGGCAGAAGATGAAATTGCTGGTATTACTGCAGCAATTGGTGCTAGCTATGGTGGATCAATTGGCTTAACAACTACGTCTGGACCAGGTATGGCATTAAAGACAGAAGCAATTGGCTTAGCAACCATGTTAGAAATTCCATTGTTAATTGTGAATATCCAAAGAGGTGGCCCCTCAACAGGTTTACCCACTAAAACTGAGCAAAGCGATTTATTGCAAGCTTATTACGGACGTAATGGAGAAGCACCTATTCCAATCATAGCAGCTTCTACACCAAGCGACTGTTTCTTCATGGCATTTGAAGCAGTGAGAATTGCTTTACAACATATGACACCGGTAATTCTTTTAAGTGATGGATATATTGCCAATGGAGCTGAGCCTTGGAAATTTCCTGCCGCAGCTGATTTGCCTGCTATTGAAGTAAAGTTCAAAACAAGTTTAGCCGAAGGTGAAGAGAAATTCTTGCCCTATAAAAGGGATGAAAAATTAGCTAGACCATGGGCTGTTCCAGGTACTGCAGGATTCGAACATCGCATTGGGGGAATCGAGAAACAACATGAAACAGGCAATGTTAGTTATGATCCAGAGAACCATGAATTCATGGTAAAAATGAGACAAGCTAAAGTGGACAAAATTGCTGACTATATTCCATTACAAACAATAGACAGCGGAGCAGAAAAAGGTAAAGTTTTAGTACTAGGATGGGGTTCCACTTATGGTACCATCAAGAGTGCTGTATTACAATTGCAAAGTCAAGGAAAGGCTGTAAGCCATGCTCACATCAAGTATATGAGACCTTTCCCAAAAAACTTAGGTGAAATTTTAGCTGGATTTGAAACTATTTTAATTCCAGAAATCAACAATGGTCAATTGATTAAAATTATTAGAGATCAATATTTAGTAGATGCTAAGGCCTATAATAAAATCATGGGTATCCCAATTACTAAACAAGAATTGATTACAGCAATCGAATCTTATATGTAGTCGCAAAATATTTACAAAAACTTTTGATACCACAATTGTCACATTTTGGACTACGCGCCAAACAAGTATAACGCCCATGAAGGATTAACCAATGGTGCGCTTTATGGACTAATTCGGAAGGAATATTTTTAATCAAATCCTTTTCTACTGCTAAAGGTGTCGTCGCTGTCATGGGCACTAACCCAATCCTTCTACTGACTCTATACACGTGTGTATCCACTGCCATATTCGGCTGTTGATCAATTACACTTGTAATGACATTGGCTGTCTTTCTGCCCACCCCTGGCAATTGAACCAACTCGTCAATCGTCATAGGTACTTCACCATTGAATTTTGAAATCAATAGCTGACTAGTACCAATTAGATGTTTTGTTTTATTATTTGGATAAGATATACTTCGAACTAAAGGGAATAAATCATCAAAGCTAGCCTTAGCCATTTTTTCAGGACTAGGATATTTTTTAAAAATACCAGGGGTAGTTAAGTTGACGCGCTTGTCGGTGCATTGTGCAGATAGGATGACTGCAATCAATAATTGAAATGGATTTTCATAAGCCAATTCTGTTTCAGCTACAGGGACATGCTCTAAAAAATAGTTAATGACTCCCTGATAACGTTCTTGTTTTTTCATGAAACGAAATACTTATTTGGCTTTATCTGCAGCTAATGTGTCTTCAAATAAATACACTTCTTCTCCTTCTCTTCTAAGTAAATAACGCTCTCTAGCATATTTTTCGACAGCACCAGGATTGCTTTGTAAATTATTCAATTGCTCTTGTGTAGTAGAAATTTCCTTTTGATAATATGCTTTAGCTTGTTCTAATTTCTTTAATTCTGCAGCACGATCCCTTTGAAGGAAAAAATCTCTTTGATCAAAAAAAAGCATCCAAACTACAAAAGCTACTATTGCTATGAAATAGCGATTTGCTACAAATGGAATAAGTTTTTTAATTGCTTGCATGATAAAAGATTCGCCTAAAATTAAGACAGTTATTAGAATACGCCAATAATTAGTCAACAAAAAAAAGGAGCCCCAATTGAGGAGCTCCTTTATATATCAACATGAATTGACTTATTTGTTGCCGAACTTCAATTTACCCTTTGTTGGGAAAAATCCAGTTTCGCCCAATTGCTCCTCAATACGGATCAATTGATTGTACTTAGCCATTCTATCAGAACGAGATGCAGAACCTGTCTTAATTTGACCACAGTTCAATGCAACTGCTAAATCTGCAATAGTCGTATCTTCTGTCTCACCACTTCTGTGTGACATAATCGTATTGTAACCATTGTTTTGTGCTAAACTTACTGCGTTGATTGTTTCAGTTAAAGTACCAATTTGGTTTACTTTAACCAATAAACCGTTTGCTATTTTCTTGTCGATACCAGTTTGCAAACGATTTACATTTGTTACAAATAAATCATCTCCAACCAATTGACATTTGCTGCCAATCGTATCAGTTAAGTTCTTCCATCCAGCCCAATCATCTTCTGCCATACCATCTTCAATAGAAACAATTGGATATTTTTTTACCCAGCTCTCCCAGTATTTTACTAGTTGATCAGAACTCATCTCTTTTCCAGAACTCTTATGGAAAACGTATTTCTTTTTCTTAGCATTCCATAATTCGCTATTAGCAGCATCCATTGCAATAGCAATTTGAGAACCAGTTTTGTAACCAGCAGACTGGATCGCTTCTAATACTGTTTCAATCGCTTCTTCATTGCTTTGGATATTTGGGGCAAATCCACCTTCGTCTCCTACATTCGTGCTGTATCCTTTTTTCTTCAATGTGCTTTTTAACTGATGGAAAATTTCCACACCCCAACGCAAACCTTCGCTAAAGCTAGGAGCGCCAATTGGCATGATCATAAATTCTTGGAAATCAATTTTATTGTCTGCGTGTGCACCACCATTTAAGATATTCATCATTGGCATTGGCAATGTTCTTGCATTCGTGCCACCAATATATCTGTACAAAGGTAAATTAGCTTCTTCTGCAGCTGCTTTAGCAACCGCCATACTAACCGCTAAAATAGCGTTCGCGCCTAATTTAGTTTTGTTTGCAGTGCCATCTAAATCAATCATCACCTGATCAATTGCCGCTTGAGAAGTAACATCAAATCCTATCAATGCATCCGCAATGGATGTGTTCACATTCTTTACTGCTTTTAAAACCCCTTTTCCTAAATATTTCTTTTTGTCATTGTCTCTTAATTCTGCAGCTTCATGAATACCAGTACTTGCACCACTAGGAACAGCAGCACGACCCATAGCACCATCGTCAGTTAATACGTCCACCTCTACTGTTGGATTGCCTCTACTATCTAAAATTTGTCTTGCGTGTACTTCAATAATGTAACTCATAATTGGATGATTTATTTTCTAAAAAATTAAATGCTAATTGTCTGCGCAATTTACACCCATTTTTTTTAATGCGTAAGCAATTTGAAGATTTCTTCTAAACTTGCTTCTTGCGTATGCAAACGTTCGATATGCAGTCCTTTCTCCAAAGCCAATCCCATCAAGTATTGCCTAGCTTGATCCAACTCTACTGCGTCTTTTACTTTGATTACTAACACACGTTTGTCATGCTGATCTATTAGCTTGTATTGCGATTGAATGAGTGGCAGATGCGCAGTCATGTCTTCTTGAAATTGAACCAATAAATTAGCTTGTTGCTTTTGAGTCAATGTCTCAATTGACTGATCAGCCACTAACTTACCTTGATGCAACACAATAACACGATCACTTATTGCCGATACTTCTTGTAAAATATGAGACGAAAATAAGATCATCGCATCTTGACTTAGAGATTGGATAAGGGCCCTAATTTCTATGAGTTGATTTGGATCCAATCCAGAAGTTGGTTCATCTAGTACAATCAATTCGGGCGCATGCAATATGGCTGCTGCGATGCCTACTCTTTGTTTATAGCCCTTAGATAAAAAACCAATTTTTTTGTGTTGCATGGATTGTAATCCAGTTTGAGAAATCACTTCCTGAATTCTTTTTAATGGAGCAGGAATCGCATGTACGCTTGCCAAGAAATTTAAGTATTCAACAACATATAAGTCCTCATACAAAGGATTGGACTCTGGTAAATAGCCAATCTTCTTTTTATAGTCCACTTCGCTCTTTTGCAAATCCACACCAGATAATTGAATCGATCCGGTATCTGGATTAAGAAAACCAGCAATCATTTTTAAAGTGGTGCTCTTCCCTGCCCCATTAGGACCAAGAAAGCCAACTATTTCTCCGGGTTGAATGGAAAAACTCAACGAGTCGACCGCTTGGAATTGATCGAACTTTTTGGATATAGACTGTACAATAAAAGACATACCCAAAAGTAAAGTATTATTCTACATCTTTTGAGCTTACAGGCAATTGATCATATTCACCTTTAAAACTATAATAACCAAAAATGAAAAAACCAACACAAATGGGTGTGAAAATAGTTAAAATGATCACCCATTGCAAAGTCACATTTGACTTTGTGATTTCAGTAGATGTACTAATTTTTTGAATAGCCTGTGCTGTTAAAAACCAAATGATAGTAGGCGCTAAGCACATACAAACGAATCCTACTATTTTTTTAATCGTATTCATGTAGTTGTTTTTATTAATCCATTACTTCTTTATCTACCTTATTAGATAAATAAAGCACCCCTATAAACAAACAAATTGCTGCAACTCCAATTGGATACCATAAACCAGCAAGTGGATCCCCGGCGGGGTTGGAGGATGTTTTTGTAAACTCAACAATCAATGTACCCAAAAAAGGGACCAATCCTCCAAAGACACCATTACCAATATGATAAGGCAGTGACATAGATGTATAACGGATTTTTGTTGGGAATAATTCCACCAAGAATGCAGCGATTGGACCATATACCATGGTCACGTATAAGATTTGTACAAAAACCAACCAAATTAAATTCCAATAAGTAGTATGGTCTAAAGTTTTTTCAACTAACACATTTGGCTTTATAGATACATCAGCTATAGACACTTCCGCCATTCTAGTTGCATCCAAAATAGTCCCATTTGCTGGCTTTAGTTTAACTACAATGGTGTCTGATTTTGTTGTATCCACTGCATTTGTTTGACTATATTGAATGCTTCCAGCACTTGCATCTGCAATGGCAGCCGTTAAATGCAATGTGTCCGTTTTTGTATAACTAAATATTGCGCCGTCTGTATAGGCAGTATCTATTTTTTGTACCACATATAATTTAGTATTGTCCTTCATGTCAACAGTTGCAAACTTTTCTGAAACAACAGTGCGCGCTAAATCAATTTTTTCAACCCTGTTTTTTGCATTGGTTGCATCCAAAAAATATTGATAAATAGGTCTGTAAGTAAAGATAGCAGCTAGCATACCAATCATCATAATCCACTTTCTTCCAATTCGATCACTTAAATAACCAAATACAACAAAGAAAGGTGTAGCAAATAAAATTGCCCATAACATCAAATTTCTAGATTGTACAAACTCTACTTTACAAACGGTTTCTATAAAGCTTTGCGCATAAAATTGCCCCGTATACCAAATCACACCTTGTCCCATCACTGCACCAAACAGCGCCAACAATACCATTTTAAAATTAGCCTTATGGCCAAAACTTTCTTTCAATGGATTGATCGAAGTTTTACCTTCTGATTTTAACTTTGTGAACATTGGGGACTCACTCATCTTCATCCTAATTAAAATAGAAACCACCACTAAAATAATGGACATCCAAAATGGATACCTCCATCCTCCCCACTCCTTACTAAATGCTTCAACCCCTTGATTGGAACGTATTAATATGATTACCCCTAATGCCAAAAACAAACCTAATGTGGCTGTTGTTTGAATCCAACTGGTCCAGAAACCTCTTCTATTAGCGGGCGCATGTTCAGCCACATAAGTTGCTGCCCCGCCATATTCTCCTCCCAACGCTAGACCTTGTACCAATCTTAATATTAAAACCAAAATAGGTGCGGCCCAACCAATGGTTGCGTATCCTGGCACTAGTCCAATGGCAAAAGTGGAGCCACCCATTAAGACCAAGGTTAATAAAAAAGTATATTTACGACCAATGATATCTCCTAATCTTCCAAAAAACAATGCACCAAATGGTCGAACAATAAAACCAGCTGCAAAAATGGCTAAGGTACTTAAGAGCGCCGAAGTGCCTGCATCAGAAGGGAAAAACTGTTTTGAAATTATGGTTGCCAACATTCCAAAAATGTAAAAATCATACCACTCAATCAGTGTACCAACAGAAGACGCTCCAATGACTAAACTGATCTTACTAGGCTTTGTGACGAAACTCATATTTTAAATAGTTTAATTGCTGCTATTCAAGTTAAATAGATAAACTTAAAAAATGTAAATTTGGAAGACTAATTATAAACAAAGCAAATGTCCTATCCATATCAAATTAAAGACCTTGCAGGTTACCACGAAGCCTACCAAAAAAGTATTCAAGACCCCAATGCATTTTGGGGGGAAGTGGCCGAGCATTTTACATGGCGAAAAAAATGGGATAAAGTAAGTGAATGGAATTTCAAAGACCCAAGTATCAAATGGTTTCTAGGGGGTAAATTAAATATTACAGAAAACTGTTTAGACAGGCACTTGGAAACGATGGGCGATAAGCCGGCAATCATATGGGAACCCAATGATCCGGAAGAACATCATCGGATAATTACTTATAAACAACTCCATTTAAAAGTATGCCAGTTTGCTCAAGTCTTATATAATAACGGTGTAAAAAAAGGTGACAGAGTTTGTATTTATATGGGCATGATCCCTGAATTAGCCATTGCAGTATTAGCGTGTGCTAGAATTGGTGCGATTCACAGTGTCATCTTTGGTGGCTTCTCAGCGCAAAGTATTGCAGATAGATTAGAAGATGCCAAGGCCGATTTTATCATTACTTGTGACGGGGCTTTTAGAGGCGCAAAAGACATCCCACTAAAATCTGTTATCGACGACGCTTTAATAGGTAATAAAACGATCAAGAGAGTGATTGTTTGTACAAGAACAAGGACTGCTGTGTCCATGTTAAAAGGAAGAGATGTGTGGTGGGAGGATGAAATTAAAAAAGTAGAATCTCAGGGCACGCAATTTGTGCCTGCAGAAGAAATGGATGCAGAAGACCCTTTGTTTATTTTATATACTTCTGGATCAACCGGTAAACCAAAAGGAGTGGTGCATAGTGTGGCTGGATACATGGTCTATACCAATTATACATTTGTCAATACTTTTAATTATCATCCAGACGATTTATTCTTCTGTACGGCAGACATAGGTTGGATTACAGGGCATAGCTATATTGTGTATGCACCCCTTAGTGCAGGTGGAACGTCTATGATGTTTGAAGGAATCCCTACTTTCCCAGATGCTGGCAGATTCTGGGATATCATTGACAAATTCAAAGTGAACATTTTATATACCGCACCAACTGCAATTCGTTCTTTGATGGGATTTGGATTGGGACCAGTAAAAGGACATGATTTGAGTAGTTTAAAAACTTTAGGTACGGTTGGCGAACCAATCAATGAGGAAGCATGGAATTGGTACAACGAACATATTGGTAAAAATAAATGTCCTATTGTAGACACTTGGTGGCAGACAGAAACAGGCGGTATCATGATCTCTAATATGGCCGGCATTACACCTGGTAAAGCTGGATGGGCAACCTATCCAATGCCGGGCATTGAACCTGTTTTAGTGGATGACAAAGGAGAAGAAGTGGTCACGACCACTTCTGATGACGAACCTGGAATATTACGAGGCAACTTATGCATCAAACAAGCATGGCCTGCAACCATTAGAACCACTTATGGTGATCATGAAAGATGCAGAACTAATTATTTTGCCACTTATGATAACCTCTATTTTACAGGCGATGGCGCATTTAGGAACGATGCAGGACAATTTAGAATCACTGGTCGTGTAGACGATGTATTAAATGTAAGCGGTCATAGAATTGGCACAGCGGAAGTTGAGAATGCAATCAATATGCATGCAGGCGTAGTTGAAAGCGCAGTAGTAGGCTACCCACATGATATCAAAGGACAAGGCATCTACGCATATGTAATTTATACGGGCTCACACGCACAAGACACCCATGGCACAGCCGAAATGGTGCGTAAAGACATCTTACAAACAGTCACTAGAATCATTGGGCCAATTGCAAAACCAGATAAAATCCAATTTGTTTCGGGCTTACCGAAAACAAGATCAGGAAAAATCATGCGTCGCATCCTTCGCAAAGTTGCAGAAGGAGAATTGAATAATTTAGGAGACACTTCTACTTTACTGGATCCAGGTGTTGTGGATGAAATTGTAAAAGGCGTCTTATAAAATTATTGTTCCATTAAGTTCTTCAATTTCTTTGATAACAAGAAAAGAATAATAGACGCGATACCCGCCATAAAAACAAAGAACATGAAGAACTCATGCAAGTTGGTAATTTGATAGCCAGCAAAAGAAGTTGTCCTTCCTGCTTCAGGATATAATGTACTAAAAACGCCAGCTAATTTATTCGCAAAAGCATTGGCCGTAAACCATACTGCCATTAATAAAGAGGCGAATTTAATCGGTGCTAATTTATTGAACAAAGACAAGCCAATTGGTGACAAACATAATTCACCGAAAGTATGCATCATGTACATACCAATCAGCCAAATCATGCTCACTTTAATACCTGTTCCTACTCCATTTACCCCAGTTGCAATCCATAAATAACCCAACGCTAATAACATTAAACCCATCGCCATTTTAAATGGAGAAGATGGCTCTCTGTTGGCCTTTCCTAATTTAATCCAAATCCATGCTACTAATGGCGCAAGGGTCACTACAAAAATGGAGTTTAAGGATTGGAAAAAACTTGCAGGAACTACAAAAAATCCTAAATCACGTTGCGTATTTTCAGAGGCAAAGAAAGTAAGTGATGCTCCTGCTTGTTCAAATGCACTCCAAAAAAAGATCACAAAGAAAGATACAGTAAACAATACAGCGACTTTCTTTTTTTGAATAGCATCTAATGATTTATCAGAGAAAATAATAAAAGCAATTAAAAGAATACAAGCAATTAATAACCAGAATAAATAACTCACCACCTTGATATCTATATACACCAAAGCAATGGTTAAAAGGCATAGTAAGAATAGAAGGCCTATCATTACTGGAATTTTCTGCAATAATTTTGGTGCATCTTTTGGCGCATCTCCTATTGACTGACCTTCTGCATCCACTAAATATTTTTTCTGAAACATCATTTGTGTAACAACACTTAATAACATCGCCACACCACCTGCAAAAAAGGCCCATTTAAAATCTCCATTGTTTCCCGTGTCACCAAAAAAGCCACACACGAGTGGACCAAGTGCGCCACCGGTATTGATACCCATATAAAAAATCGTGTATGCTGCATCAATTTTTGAATCTCCTTTTTTATACAATTGACCCACCATACTAGAAATGTTTGGCTTAAAAAAGCCATTTCCCGCAATCATACAACCCAAACCTGTGTAAAATAAAGGCATTGCTAATGCTGCATTGTCATAAAAATGACCGCAAAAAAACAATACGAACTCACCAATGGCCATGACCAATCCACCAGCAATAATAGAACGTTTGTTACCCCAATAACGGTCTGCAATATATCCGCCCAACAAAGGAGTTAAATAAACCAACCCCGTATAACTTCCGTATATCTGTGAAGCATCTGTCTGATTAAAAGCCATTGCTTTCACCAAAAACAAGACCAAAATAGCGCGCATCCCATAATAGTTAAATCGCTCCCACATTTCTGTTGCGAATAAAACATAGAGTCCTTTTGGATGGCTTTGTGTCGTTGTAGACATAATAAATTGTTTATTTTATTGGTACAAAATAATAAAATCCCTTCAATAAATTTTACTTTCGTGCTGCAATCACCTCATATATGAATATTTTATTAATTGGTTCTGGCGGAAGAGAACATGCATTGGCTTGGAAAATAACACAAAGTTACCACTGTGACCAATTGTTTATCGCACCCGGGAATCCAGGCACAGCAGCTATTGGAACCAATCTGGCTATCGCAATAGATGATTTTGAGGGATTAAAACAAGCGGCAATTGCCCACCAAATAGAGATGATCATTGTGGGACCAGAAGAACCGCTAGTAAAAGGCATATTTGACTTTTTTGCAAACGACCCTGCAACCCAATCGATCAATGTAATTGGACCCTCTGCAGCGGCTGCCCAATTAGAAGGGAGCAAAGCGTTTAGCAAGCATTTTATGCAAAGACACCAGATACCAACAGCTGGTTATGCTGAGTTTACCATAGAAAACTACGATGAAGGGAAGCGATATATTGCTGCACATAAGCTACCAGTTGTGTTAAAAGCCGACGGATTAGCTGCCGGGAAAGGCGTAATCATTGCAACTACACACCAAGAAGCCTTGGATAGTTTCGAGTCCATGTTGCAACATAAACAATTTGGTACAGCAAGCTCCAGAGTAGTCATTGAGGAATTTTTAACCGGTATAGAAGTGAGTGTTTTTGCTTTAACAGACGGCAAAAACTACCAAATTATAGGACATGCAAAGGATTATAAGCGAATCGGTGAAGGCGACACAGGGCTAAATACAGGTGGAATGGGCTGTGTGAGTCCAGTACCCTTTATGGATGAAGCTTTTATGGAAAAAGTGGAACAAAAGATCGTCCGCCCAACCATTGAAGGCCTTTTCAAAGAAGGTTTAGTGTATAAAGGGTTTGTGTTTTTTGGCTTAATGAACTGTGATGGCGAACCTTCTGTCATTGAATACAATTGTCGATTGGGTGATCCAGAAACAGAGGTAATTCTACCTCGTTTACAAACCGACTTGGTAAGTATTTTGGCAGCAACAGATAACGGCACCCTAGAAGATGTAAATATTGAATATCATGATGGCGCTTTCGCTACTATCATGACAGTAAGTGGAGGCTACCCTGGCGACTATCAAAAGGGATTTCCAATCACTGGTTTAGCAGAAGCTGCTTTAATCAACAAAACCATTCAATTCCATGCTGGAACTGAGTTTCAGGGAGATGCGATTGTTACAAAAGGTGGACGTGTTCTAACCATTACAGCACAAGGTGAGACCATTTCTGAAGCAGTAAATACAGCAAAAAATGCGTTGTCAAAGATGCACTTTGAGGGAATGAAATTCAGAAAAGATATCGGCTTCGAGTTCGGCTCCTAAACTTTACAAAAATATTATTACTATTCATTTCTAAAAAGCTTTGTAGTTCAAGGATTTTAGATGATTTTTGCATCATTCCAATGAATGTAAAATACTGAACGAATATGGGCTTATTTAACTTTTTCACCCAAGAGATTGCAATGGACTTGGGAACTGCAAATACACTCATCATCCATAATGATGAAGTGGTTGTAAACGAACCTTCCATTATTGCCTTAAACAGGAATAATATGAAGGAAGTTTTAGGTGTCGGCAAAAAGGCATTGTTGATGCACGAGAAAACACACGAAAGCATTAAAACGATTCGTCCATTAAAAGACGGAGTAATCGCTGACTTTAACGCTGCAGAATTAATGATTCGTGAGTTGATGAAAATGATTTATCCAAAAAAACCATTGTTTCCTCCAAGTTGGAGAATGGTGATTTGTATCCCATCTTCTATTACTGAAGTAGAAAAAAGAGCTGTAAGAGATAGTGCTGAACAAGCTGGCGCTAAAGAAGTATATATGATTCATGAGCCAATGGCAGCTGCATTGGGTATTGGTATTGATGTAGAAGAACCAGTAGGAAATATGATCATTGATATTGGTGGTGGTACAACAGGTATCACAGTAATTGCTTTAGCCGGTATTGTATGTGATCAAAGTATTCGTGTGGGTGGAGATGAATTCACTGCAGATATCATGGAAGCATTGAGACGCTATCACAGTTTATTAGTTGGAGAGCGTACTGCAGAACAAATTAAAATACATGTTGGTGCTGCATTAAAAGATTTAGATAACCCACCAGAAGACATGCCAGTAAATGGTAGAGACTTGGTAACAGGTATTCCAAAACAAATCATGGTATCTTACCAAGAAGTTGCGGAAGCATTAGATAAAAGTATTTTCAAAATCGAAGAAGCAATCTTAAAAGCTTTAGAGACAACACCTCCAGAATTGGCTGCAGACATCTATCGTAGAGGCTTGTACATCACAGGTGGTGGTTCACTTTTAAGAGGTTTAGATAAAAGATTAAGTGCAAAAATTAAATTACCAGTTCATGTTGCAGACGATCCTTTAAAGAGCGTTGTGCGTGGAACAGGAATTGCATTGAAAAACTATCAACGTTTTCCATTTATTATGAGATAATACCTAATGAAGAATATCATTGGCTTTATACGACAAAACTTTACTTTTTTTAGCTTCCTGATACTTCAAATTGTATCGTTAGTGATGTTGTCTTCCTACAGTCAATCACACCAAACCTTTTTTGGCAACTGGAACAATGCGGTTGCAGGAAAAGTGAATAGTTACTACAATGAATGGGCTTACTTTTTTGATTTAAAAGAAACCAACGCAAAATTAGTTGCCGAAAACGTTGCACTAAGAAATGAGCTTGCTCAAAATTTTGTCCCCTACGATACTAGTGTGAAATCAGGTACCTTGATTCTTAGAAAAGACAGCTTAGAAAAAATTAGGAAATTTTTATACTACCCTGCCAAAGTAGTGGGCAACAGTTTTACCTTACAGAAAAATTATATCACCATTGAACGTGGTGCGCTACAAGGTGTCAAAAAAGACATGGCTGCTATTAGTCCAGACGGTTCTATTGTTGGTGTAGTAGTGGAAGTGAATGACAACTATAGTAAAATAATGAGCTTGTTGCATCGCAATAGTAAAGTGAGTGCAATGCTAAAAAGAGATAGGATTGCAGGAAGTATAGAGTGGGATGGTAATAGTCCAGAAGTTTTATCTTTAAAAAATATTTCCAAAAGCGCATTACCTAAAATTGGAGACACCGTTTTAACAAGTCCTTACTCATCAAGTTTCCCTGCCCAATTGATGATTGGCAGAGTAGCAAGTATCATACAAGATCCTTCCAGTAACTTTCTAACCTTGAATATAAAATCTGCTACCAACTTTTATAATTTAGAATTTGTCTACTTAGTAGAGAACAAAAGAATGAGCGCTCAAACCGAAATTGAGCAAAAGGGGGAGATCAATGAATAATCTACTTAAAAATAGCATCCGTTTCATCTTATTTCTTTTGATTCAAATTATCATATTAAACGAGGTGCCTCCATTGCATCAATTTATTACCCCTTATTTATATTTTACTTTTATTCTTTGGTTGCCTTTTGGAACGAGTAGAATCATCACTACCCTTCTTGGTTTTTTAATAGGATATACTTTAGATATATTTACAAATACACCAGGCTTGCACGCTGCAGCGGCGACTTTACTAGGCTATATCAGGCCTACTATTTTAACGATTCTATTGGCACAAGAAGCTTCTGAAGAAACGACCAAAGAACCTAGTATTGGCACAATGGGTTGGGGACCTTTTGCTATTTATGTTTTTGCACTTACTTTTATACATCACTTTTACTTGGTTTTACTTGAGTGGCTTCAATTTGGTAATTTTACTTACTTTATTGGTAAAGTATTTTTCACAAGTTTAATAAGTATCCTACTTATATTCTTAGTAGAACTATTATTGAATAGAAGGAAGCTAAAAAGATAATCATGTCAGTTTACAACCAGAATAGAGGGGGTATTATTCAAATCATCATTGGCACCATTTTTATCTTGATAGTGGGTCAATTGATTAGTCTTCAAATTGTATCCAATAAATATAAACTTGCGGCTGACAATAATGCGATTTACAGAAAGATCATTTACCCAGATCGGGGAATTATTTATGATCGTAAAAAAAGAGCTCTTCTAGAAAATACCATTAGTTATGATTTAGTAGTGATTCCAAACGAAGCCAAAGGAGTAGACACTGCTGCGCTCTGCGATATTTTAAAAATTACAAAGGAAGAATACAGCAAAAGAATTGTAGAAGCAATCATTAAAAACACAAGAGTTAAGGCAGGCGTATTTGAACCGTTTTTAACTCCAGAACTTTACGCACAGCTAAACGAAAACTTATACCGATTCCCTGGGTTCTCTTTATCAGAACGCTCCATCAGAAATTACCCTTATAACACAGCAGCTCATGTATTGGGCTATGTAGCAGAAGTTGATGTTAACTTTTTAAAGAAGCATGAAGCAGAAGGATATGAGATGGGTGATTATGCAGGCATGACTGGACTAGAAAAAAATTACGAAGCAGTGTTGATGGGACAGAGAGGCGTGAAGCGATTTTTAAGAGACAATAAAGGCAAGATTCAAGGCGCCTATGAAAAAGGATCCTTCGATACCGTAGCTATTGCTGGTAAAAACTTGTATACGAGCATGGATGTCAAAGTGCAACAATTGGCAGAAAAATTATTACAAAATAAAATTGGCAGTGCTGTTGCCATTAACCCAAAAACTGGTGGTGTCATTGCCATGGCTTCTAGTCCAGGATACAATCCTAACTTATTGACAGGAAGTCAACGAAGAAAAACCATTGGGAGATTACTTTTAGATACAGCTCGTCCTATTTACAATCGTGCCATTAAAGGTCAATACCCTCCAGGTTCCACCTTTAAGCCATTAGGCGCGCTCATTGCACTAGACGAAGGATTAATCACGCCTAATTTTGGCTACAACTGTTTTGGGTCTTATGGCGCCTGTGGTGATCCAAGAAAATGTGAACACCATAATGCAGGACATGCTGCCAATTTACAATTAGCATTAGCTTATTCTTGTAACTCCTACTTTTTACAAGTATTCAGAATGGCCATTGACAACCCAAAATACAAATCTGCAAAGGATGGATATTTGAAATGGAAAGAATACATGAATGCATTTGGATTTGGTAGAAAGCTAGGCGTAGATCTGCCAAGTGAAAACAGAGCCAATATCCCCGATACTGCACAATACAACAAAGACTTTGGCAATCCAAGGTACTGGAATAGCTGTTATATGTTAACACTAGGGATTGGCCAAGATAGAATGACCGCTACACCATTACAAATGGCGAATTCCATGGCATTCATCGCAAATGAAGGATATTATTATACACCACACTTTGTTGATAGTATTGAAAACGAGACCGAAGAAGAAGCGGCACAATTAGCCCCATTCAGAACTAAACAACAAGTAACAAAAATTCCAAAAGAATATTTTGACGTCATTAAAGAAGGCATGCATGATGTAACTGTATTTGGAACTGCGGCATTCATTAAAGTACCAGGTCACGACTATTGTGCAAAAACTGGAACCGCCCAAAATCCTCATGGAAAGAACCACTCTCTATTTGTTTGTTTTGCACCAAAAGACAACCCTAAAATAGCTGTTGCAGTGATTGTTGAAAATGCAGGTTACGGATCTACTTGGGCAGGACCCATAAGCGGGTTGTTGATGGAACAATATTTAAATGACACACTTACAACCGAAAGTGAGCTCAAAGCAGAGAACCTATCTAAAGTTGACCTTATGCCTCAAGCCATTAAAGATTGGTATGTGCAACATAATAAATCTGCCTATTTAACTCCGATGGAATACAATAATGATGAATTATCAGACGTTTGGGATATGGAGATGTTAGCAGAAGGAATCGTTAAAACTAAAACAAGGGACACCAATCCTGAAGGCCCCACACCTATTCCAAGCTCAGACAAAACAAATAAAGATAGCGCTCTTCCTATTGCTGATAAAAAGAAAAGATTGAAGCCATAACCAATGTCATCTAACTATAACAATAACTTTTCTAAAGGAACAGACCTTGCTGTCATCATCTTATATGTATTAATGGCTTGTATTGGTATCCTTAGCATTTTCATGGTCGAGTATAATCCAAATGTAAACTGGGCCACTAGTTTTATAAGTGGAAAAACCAGTTATAGTAAACAGTTCTTTTTCTTAATTTTTTGCTCTTTCGTTGGCGTCTTTATACTTCTTATGGATAGTAAAGTATTTACCGCTTTAGCCAATATTCTTTTCGCAGGGGGAATACTCTTGATGTTGGCAACTTTTGTTATTGGAAAAGAAATCAATGGTTCAAAAAGTTGGATACCCATAGCGGGAGGTTTTAATTTACAGGCAGCCGAATTGTGTAAGATATTTACTGCACTTGCATTAGCTAAGTTTATCTCAAAACCAGAAACTGATTTTACAAAACTAAAATCACACCTCATTGCAGGCTCAATGATTGCCTTACCCGCAATATTGTCTATTGGTCAGCATGAACTGGGTTTAGCTTTAGTATATAGTGCTTATATCTTTGCTATGTACAGAGAGGGGCTGCCTCCTATCATACTTGTTATTTTACTCTCCTTTGCCATCCTTGTTATCGCTACACTTTTATTGGAACCAACATTACTGTCCATTATATTAACTGCAGTTGCAGTAATTATTTTACTCTTTTTTGGAAAAAAAATTAAAAGGAACAAACAGGCAATTATATTAGTAATAAGTATATGGGCTGTCTGCGTGGGTACAGTTCGTTTTGCTGTTCCTTATATATTCAACAATGTATTTGAATGTTATCAAACTACCCGTATTTATAGTATGGTAGGAAAAGAATATGATTGTGGTTTAAACAAAAGATCTATTCAAAAGCCTGGTGAAAAAGCAGCTAGAAAACCCGATGATTATAATGTAAAGCAAAGTAAGATCGCCATTGGATCTGGCGGATTTTGGGGGAGAGGATTTTTAAAAGGAACACAAACAAGAGGGAAATATGTTCCCGAACAAAACACCGATTTTATATTCACTTCAATTGGGGAAGCATTTGGCTTTGTGGGCACTTTTATTTTCTTAGGATTGTATTTATTCTTTTTGTTCAGACTCATCAGAATTGCAGAAAGACAAAGAAGTACCTTCTCTAGAGTTTATGCATACAGTGTGATAGGCATTTTCTTTTTCCATATTGCTGTAAATATTAGTATGACTATTGGATTATTCCCAGTGGTAGGTATTCCACTTCCGCTAATTAGTTACGGAGGATCCTCCCTACTTACTTTTACGGCCTTAGTATTTATTTTACTAAGATTAGATGCAGATAGACAAATGGTGCTGCGATAATTGTATTTTTGTATCATGCGTATTTATCCATTATCTGAAGGAAGTTTTAGTATTGATCAAACCAAAGTATTTGTCCCATTTGATACACAAAAAGAACAAATTCAAGACAGGCCAAAGGGTAGTATTTTAGTAGAAATTCAACCCTTTGTGGTGATTACCGAAAAAGATATCATCTTATTCGATACTGGCTTAGGCTACATGAACAAACAAGGTGTTTTACAAATTCACGAAAATTTAATGGCCATTGGTATTAACCCGAGCTCTGTTACCAAAGTATTCATGAGTCACTTACATAAAGACCATGCAGGTGGAATGAGCTATGTTCATCCACAATTTCAAGAACGTTTTGTTAGCTTTCCTTATGCCACTTATTATGTTCAACAAAGAGAGTTTGACTTAGCTATGTCTAATAGTTCTGCTTCTTATATAAAAGAGCAGATTGCTTTTTTAGCTGATTTTTCAAAGGTTGTTTGGCTTACAGAAGACCAAGGGGTGATAGATGATTACATACATTACCTACTTACTGGTGGACATTGCTTATACCATCAAGTTGCTTGGATAAAAGAAGACGACGAAGTCTTTTTCTTTGGAGGAGATGTGGCACCTCAATTACAGCAGTTGAAATCAAAATTTGTTGCCAAATACGACATGGACGGAAAAGCTGCAATGGAATGGAGACAAAAATGGTGGGAGCAAGGACAAAAAGAAGAATGGACTTTTGCCTTTTACCATGATATCACACATCCATTATTTAAACAAACGCTTTAGTTTAGTTTGAATTAAACAAACATTCATTAGGCATCAATATTATTATGGGTTCTAGAGAAAGCATAATTTTTCAGTATCTTTAAGTAGCCATGTCAAACAAAGCCACTCAAAATTATTTGCAACAGTTTAGAACGAATGTGTCAGATAAATATATTATTTACAATAGTTTATTTGCAGCACTACCCTATTCTGGTATCGCCAACGTTGGTGCTTTGTTACCTATATTAATTCAAGATTGCGAAGAAGGTTTTTCTAAAGGGAGATCTCCTGTAGAAATAATAAATTCATTTTTCAAACAACATACTACTGTAGTTGATGAAAAAGAACAAACAGACCACCTATTCAAATATGTACAATATGTAGAAAGACAGGTGGTATTATTTGACGCAATTGAAGATGCAGCGTTTACTAGTATACATGATATGGAAGGTCCCGGAAGTATCAAATCACTCATTAAAGAAGCCAGTTTTACAGGTAAAACACAAGCACTAAAGCAGAAACTTAAAAATTTTAAAGTTAAGATTGTTTTAACGGCTCATCCAACACAATTTTATCCTGCGAATGTTTTGGGCATCATCCATGATATGGGGGAAGTGATTGCAAAAAATGATTACGGTACGATCAATCAATATATTCAACAGTTAGGGCTCACTCCATTCTTTAATAAAAAACAACCCACTCCCACTGACGAGGCATTGAATTTAATGTGGTACCTAGAACATGTTTTCTATCAATCGATTGGTGCTATCTATACTACCATTGTGAATGATGTTTTTGACGGAGAATTTGATGAGGCCAATCCATTTATAGAATTAGGTTTTTGGCCAGGAGGAGATAGAGATGGCAACCCTTTTGTCAATGCAGCAACGACTATAAAAGTTGCGCAATCTTTAAGAAGTAGTATCATAGTATGTTATTATAGAGACGTAAGAAAATTAAAAAGAAGGCTCACCTTTTCTGGTGTAGCTAATTTATTAACAGATCTAGAAGCAGCTTTATATGAAAATGTATTTAAGCCAGAAGAGAGCACGCCAATTTCACAAAAGACCATCATTGATTGTCTGAATACGATCAAAGAAAAATTAGTTAACGAACACCACTCACTTTATCTTAATAGACTCACTCAGCTGCTCAACAGAGTCAAGCTATTTGGAACACATTTTGCTGCATTAGATATACGACAAGATTCAAGGATTCACCGCGCCGTTTTATTAGAAACTGGTGTCCTACCTGATAATTATATCAATTTAGACGAGGCAGCACAAATGAGCGTGCTCTCTAAAATTGCCGGGAATATACATCCTAGTAGTATGAAGAGTGAGATTGGAAAGGATACAATAGAAAGTATTTATGCTATTAAGGAAATACAATCCTTTAATGGAGAAATAGGCTGTCAACGCTACATCATAAGCAATTGTCAAACGGCAGTAAATGTAATGGAACTGTATGCCTTATTTAGATTATGTGGATGGGATGAGCAACTATCAACAATAGATATTGTACCTCTTTTTGAAACAATCGATGATCTTAGTGCATCCGAGACCATTATGTCAACCTTATATGCATCAGCTATATACGGACAACATATTAAAGTAAGAAATAAGGAACAAACCATTATGCTTGGTTTTAGTGATGGTACAAAAGATGGTGGATACCTGCAAGCAAATTGGAGCATTTATAAAGCAAAGGAAACTTTAACTTATGTCGCTAGAAAAAACGATATAGTCGTAAAGTTTTTTGATGGCAGAGGCGGACCTCCCTCTAGAGGAGGAGGCAAGACCCATCAATTTTATGCTTCGATGGGAAACAAAATAGAAAACGAGGAAATTCAATTAACAGTTCAAGGCCAGACCATTACTTCAAATTTTGGTACCATACACTCTGCCCAATATAATTTGGAACAGCTATTAAGCGCTGGCGTAGGTCATAGTTTGTTTTCTGAAACTAAAATTCAACTTTCTCCGCAAGATCGACAGGTGCTTGAAGCTTTAGGTAATATTAGTTATGAAGCCTACCAGCAATTAAAACAGCATGCTCTATTCCTACCCTATCTACAGAAATTCAGTCCAATAAACTATTACGGAAAAAGTAATATAGCAAGCAGGCCAACAAAAAGGGGAACTGGAACTAGTCTGCAATTCCAAGACTTAAGAGCCATTCCCTTTGTAGGGAGTTGGAGTCAACTAAAACAAAATGTACCCGGATTTTATGGTGTAGGTACAGCACTTCAGGTACTTAAAGAAAAAGGTTTGTGGAAAGAGGTGCAATCATTATTTAATACGATTGGGTTTTTTAGAACACTCATTGACAATAGTATGATGAGTATGGTTAAATCAAATTTTGCCATCACAAAGTATATAGAGCAAGACCCAACATATAGTCTGATCTGGAAGGATATTAAAGCAGAATTCGAATTGACTACCCAACTATACCTTGAACTAAGTAATTCAAGCAGCTTGATGGAACAGGATCCTCTCGCAAAGCATTCGATACTTTTAAGAGACCGAATTGTATTGCCATTGTTAACGATCCAACAATATACGCTTAGCAAAATTCAAGATGAAAAGATAGATGAAACTACCAAGGCAAATTATGAGAAATTGCTAACTAGAACCATGTTTGGTATCATCAATGCCTCTAGGAATTCTGCTTAGATAGCTCCTTGGTCTTTCCACTTCCAAAGATGCAGACAGGCATAACTTCTAAAAGGGGACCATTTACTAGAAATGGCTAACATCTTTTGTTGCAACTCTTTCTTTGTTGCATAATCAATCTTATATAATTTAATCATCGCCTGTTGGATCCCTAAGTCATCTACCGCAAAAATATCTTCTTGTCCAAGACTAAATAACATTAACATTTCTGTTGTCCATTTTCCAACCCCCTTTATCTGAGTGAGCATTGCAATAATTGCTTCTGGCTCCATTGAGTATAGTTGTTTATCTGAAATTTTATTTGTTAAAAAAAATTCAGCTACATTTTGAATATAATGCACTTTAGTTTGACTTAACCCAATAGATTTAAGACTGTCATAGGAACAAGCTAGCACTTGGTCACAACTTGGTTCCTTACCATTGAATAACATTAAAAATCGATCAAAGATAATAGCAGCAACTTTAGTACTTAATTGTTGACTAATAATACTGGCCATTAAACGAACGGGAGTGTTTTTTCTTTTCTTTATAGTATGTTCCGCATCAGCCAAAATAGTAGCTAATATTTTATCTTTTTTTAAGTGTAATTTGTACTCCATTGTCACAAATTAAGTTGAAATACTTATTTTGTATCAAGTTTAAAAAACTTCTTTTTAAAAATCTACTTTATGCTAAAAAAAATACTCTTTATCGTACTCGTGGTGTGTAGTTATAATGCAATGGGCCAAACCAAAGATGCAAAGTCTATTTTGGATCTTTTAGCACTGCAAGAAAAAGCTTGGAATCTTGGTGATATCAACGAATTCATGAAGGGTTACTGGGAAAGTGATAGCCTTGTTTTTGTTGGCAAAAACGGTCTTACCTATGGTTTTAAAAATACCTTAGCCAACTACAAAAAAAATTATCCAGACAAAACTTATATGGGGCAGTTAAAGTTCACAATACTGTCAATTCAACCTTTAAGTAATCAATACTATAGCATCATTGGAAAGTGGGAACTCTCCCGAACTGTTGGAAATTTAAGCGGCCATTACACACTGCTGCTTAAAAAAATAAAAGGCAAATGGAAGATCATTGCTGACCATAGCAGTTAAAAAATATGCCTTATTTAAACTAGAACAGCGATTGTAGTTTTATTATTTTGAAGACTCCTTTGACGTTTTTGTCAAAAAATATTGAACAAAAATATAGTAGCCCAATCCCACTCCTATTAAAGAAAAAAGAAGGTCAAAATAATCAAATGTTCTCTTAAAAATAGGGAATAGCTGTGCTATTTCATTTAATGTAATCACCAAAAGACCTGCTGAACAAACTAAAAAAACATTTCGTTTATCTTTTAAGGGAACCCATTTTTTTAAAAACAAGTCTGCACCAAATGGAATTAAAAAAGCACTAATTAAATTAGGTGCCACATCGCGACATAAAAAAAAGATAGACGGAACTTGAACAAATGGCCGGATAAAAAACTTAACCAACCCAATGAATAGAATGCCTATTACGAAAAGTCGTATTTTATTTTTTTGCATTTGGATTTAAGGAGTAAACCTAATAGGGTGTCTCCAAATTTTGTATAAGATAAAAAAATAACCAATAGAACTTGCCGTTAAAAAGAAATAATAAGCATAATTAAACCATGCCCAATCCCCTTCTACAAAAGCATAACCAAGCATAATACCCAATGTAGAATTTAACCCCATCCATAGCAAAGTGATGCCAATCGTTCTTGATATTCTATTTAAATAAGCCAATACTTCAGGATCCATTAGTCTAAACTTTGCTTATTGGCTGCCGCCTCTTTTAATAATCGATCAAACTGTGCAGGAGTTAAATCGTTGAAAAAATAATAAACCGGATCTACCTTGGCTCCTCTTTTTATCACTTCGTAATGCAAATGTGAGCCGGTACTTTTTCCTGTACTACCAACATACCCAATCACTTCTCCTCTTTTAACCGATTGTCCAGATTTCGCTTTAACACGAACCATATGCGCATATAATGTTTGGAAGCCATATCCGTGATTGATCACCACTTTGTTGCCATAACCGTCTGTACTAAAACCAGCAGCCGAGACAACGCCGTCAGATGTTGCATAAATAGGTGTCCCAACTGGTGCAGAAAAATCCAAGCCTGCATGCAATCGAAAATCCTTATACAATGGGTCAATTCTGTAACCGAAACCAGAAGCAACACGTTTCAAATTCTTATTGCTAATTGGCTGGATGGCAGGAATAGCTCTCAATAATTTTTCCTTATTTTTCACCATCGTTGTAATCTCCACAAAAGATTGACTTTGAAAAGACATTCTTAAACTCAAGTTATTCAATTGATTACGCATATTCTCAATCAATTCGGTATTGGATAAGCGTTGGATTAATCGAATCTCATTTTTTGCCTGCATTTCTTTTACCCTGGCACTATCTGGAATAGGTGTGGCTTCAAATATTGAACGATATACTTCATTATCTCTCTGTTCTAATTCCACCATTTGAAGCTCCAGCTGTTTCATTCTTTCTTGTAAAACTGTATAACTCTCCTTATAAGCAGTGTTTTGTTGTCTTAACAAACGCTCTTTTGGAGAATCAATAAATTGAAATAAAATGGCAACAAAAAGCACACCTACCATTAATGAAGCAAGCACAAAGCCAATCGTTTGCAAGAGCCTTACTTTAAAAGGGACTTCGACTTTTTCGAACCTCAATGTATGGGTATTAAAGAAATATTTTATTTTCTTCATATCGTGTGATTATTTGCCTGCTAAAAATCCTATAAAAACGCTCAAATGCTTACCTTTGGAGACTTTTAGAAACGTTACAAAGATAGCTTTTTAAAATTTAGCACAAAGCTTAAAATATAGTCCCATGATGAAGAGTTCAGAAATAAGACAACAGTTTTTAGATTTTTTTGCATCCAAAGGTCATGCCATTGTTCCGTCTGCACCTATTGTCGTAAAAAATGACCCCACCTTATTGTTTACCAATTCTGGGATGAACCAATTCAAGGATTATTTTTTAGGCAACCAACAACCCAAACACCCTAAGATAGCAGATACTCAAAAATGTTTAAGAGTAAGCGGAAAACACAATGACTTAGAAGAAGTAGGTGTTGACACGTACCATCACACTATGTTTGAAATGTTAGGCAATTGGAGTTTTGGAGATTACTTTAAAGCCGAAGCAATTGCTTGGAGCTGGGAACTATTGACCAAAGTGTATCAATTAGATCCGGACAGATTATATGTAACTGTATTTGAGGGCGATCCTTCTGAAAACATCCCTGCATCAAAGGTTGCATTAGAAGAATGGAAGAAATGGGTTCCTGCTGATAAAATTATATACGGAAATAAAAAAGACAATTTCTGGGAAATGGGAGATACTGGCCCATGTGGACCATGTAGCGAAATCCATATTGACATGAGACCTGATGATGAAATTGCAAAAGTACCTGGTCGTGAGCTTGTCAATAAAGACCATCCTCAGGTGATTGAAATCTGGAACAATGTATTTATCCAATACAATCGTAAAAAAGACGGCACCCTGGAAGACTTGCCTAATAGACATGTCGACACTGGAATGGGCTTTGAAAGATTAGTACGTGCTATTCAAAATAAAAAAAGCAACTATGATACCGATGTATTTACTGGTACCATTGAATCAGTAGCCAACATAACTGGTAAAACTTATGATTTTGGTGACAGTAAAGAAGCGATAGCTTTTCGTGTGATAGCAGACCATATAAGAGCAATAGCTTTTACCATAGCAGATGGACAGTTGCCCGCTAATACAGGTGCAGGTTATGTGATTAGAAGAATCTTAAGAAGAGCTGTTCGTTATTATTATTCTTACTTGGATTACAAAAAACCATTATTGTTTCAACTATTACCATCATTGGCAAAACAGTTTGACGCCGTTTTCCCTGAACTACAACAACAACTTGAGTTTGTTACAAAAGTGGTGAAAGAGGAGGAAGAAGGATTTTTAAGGACTTTAGAAAAGGGATTAAAACGCATCGACGACATTATTCAGTCTCAAGAAAAAAATACTTTAATAGAAGGCAAGCTTGTCTTTGAATTATTTGATACTTATGGATTTCCGGTAGATTTAACAAGATTGATTGCAAGTGAAAATCAACTTACCATCGATGAAGCTGGTTTTGAACAGGAAATGCAGCAACAGAAAGACAGAAGTAGAGCAGCCACTGCCATTGACACTGGCGATTGGATACAAGTGGGTGATGACGCAGAGACTAAATTTGTTGGTTATACCGCAACTGAAACAACTACAAAAATTGTAAAATATAGAAACGTAAAAGCAAAAGGAAAAGAAGCTTACCAGTGGGTTTTAGCAGAGACTCCTTTTTATGCAGAAAGTGGCGGACAAGTTGGCGACAAGGGTGCGCTGAGATTTGAAGACGGCACCGTACTTTCTGTGACAGATACTAAAAAAGAAAATAATTTATTTATTCATTTTACCGATAGTCTACCAAGAAAGATTGGTACATCTGTAAAAGCAGAAGTAGACGAAACATTAAGAGCCTATACTACCCAACATCATTCTGCTACACACTTATTGCATGCTGCGCTGAGAACTGTATTAGGTAAACACGTTGCACAAAAAGGAAGTTTAGTCAATGCTGAGCAACTACGTTTCGACTTTTCTCATTTTGCAAAAATGACTAACGAGGAAATAGACGCGGTAGCTAAATTAGTCAATGATAAGGTCAAAGAAAACATCCCAGTTGTCATTAAGGAAATGCATAAAGACGAGGCTATTTCGTTAGGCGCTATGGCATTATTTGGAGAAAAATATGGAGATACCGTTCGTGTTGTCGTGATGGACCCTAACTACTCTATTGAATTATGTGGAGGAACCCATGTGGGGCATACAGGCGAAATTGGCCATTTTGTACTTAAGGCAGAATCTTCTGTGGCAGCAGGTGTAAGAAGGATAGAAGCGGTAGTGGGTCATGCAGCAGCTCAGTTCCAAGAAGAAGCGAAAGAAAAATTAAGAAAACAAATTGTTCAACTAGAAGAAGCAAACGAATTAATTGCAGGTAGCTTAGGAAAAAAAGAGGATACCATTAATTCAAGCTCCTATACTATTGATCAACTTTCGAATTATATTGTTGATTTACAAAACAAGCAGAAAGAATTAAAAAAACGATTGGAAAGTCAAGATGCTATCCTCGTAAACGAACTAGTTGAGGCTCAAAAAGATAATTTTGAGGTAATTAATGGTGTTCAATATCTAGGAGCACAAGTAACGCTAAGCAATACAGATTTATATAAAAAAGCAGCACAATTATTACTACAAACACGAACTGGTGATGCAATGGTATTACTGGTTGGCGCAAAAGAGGATAAGGCTTTTGCTGCATTGGCAATGAGTGAATCAGTTGTTACAACTAAAAACTGGCAAGCACCTCAAATAATTAAAGAGCATATTGCACCTTTGATTAAGGGTGGCGGTGGTGGTCAAAAAACACTAGCTGCAGCTGGAGGTCAGGACATAAGTCAATTGAATAAAGTATTGGAGCAAATCAAATCACTCTTATAGGATTGATATGCAATACCAAGCAGTTATAGGACTAGAAATACACGCTCAATTAGCGACAAAAACTAAACTGTTTTGTGGTGATGCAACTAGTTTTGGTGCAGCACCTAATGCGCATGTAAGCCCTATTACGTTGGGTCATCCTGGAAGCTTACCTAAGACCAATCAAAAAGCAATTGAGTTTGCAGTAAAAATGGGATTGGCTTGTGGATCAACAATTGCTAAAGAAAATTATTTCGCAAGAAAAAATTACTTCTATGCCGACTTGCCAAAAGGATATCAAATTTCTCAGCACACCACGCCTATTTGTGAAGGTGGAGCGGTAGTTATACAAACAAGCGAGGGTGAAAAACAGGTCATTTTAAACAGAATCCACTTAGAAGAAGATGCAGGTAAAAGTATACATGACTTATCACCAGATGATTCCTATATAGATTTAAATAGAGCAGGCACACCCTTAATTGAAATTGTTACTGAGCCCTGTATTCATAGTGCAGAAGATGCATTTTTATATGTATCTGAAGTACGTAAATTGGTAAGATGGCTGGGTATTTGTGATGGCAATATGGAAGAAGGAAGTTTAAGATGTGACGCCAACATATCTGTTCGTCTTAAAGGTGAAACAAGATTAGGTACCCGAGTTGAGGTAAAGAATTTGAATTCTATCCGCAACATTAAAAAAGCAATTGAATTTGAAATAGACAGACTCATATCGCTTGTAGAAAAAGGCGAACCAATTATACAACAAACAAGGAGTTTTGATGCAAGCAACGATACCACATTCTCCATCAGAGAAAAAGAGGATGCGAATGATTATCGTTACTTCCCAGATCCAGACCTTGCTCCAATTGTATTAACAGAAGCTTATATCAATGAACTAAAAAACTCACTTCCAGTAATGCCTGGTCAATTGAAAAAAGACTGGAAAGAACTTTACGGCTTGAGTAATTATGATATAGAACAACTTTGCGAAAACAAACAGTCTGCCGATTTTTATATACAGTGGGCAGCGCAAACTAACCTATATAAGGCCGCAGCAAATTGGATGATTGGTCCAGTTCGTAACTATATCAATGAGCACCAAATTACCTACGAAGATTTACTCCCTATCCTACCTGAGCTATCCAATTTGATAGAAATGGTGGATCAACAATTGCTCAGTTTTGCCATTGCATCAGATAAAGTGTTAAAAGCGATCATTGAAACCCGCCAATCACCTTTAGCCTATGCAACAGCAAATCAGTTATTACAAAATAGTAATGAAGCCGAATTAACTACATGGATTAATGCTGTACTAGCCAATCATCCTGACAAGGTTATAGCCTATAAAAATGGCAAAAAAGGACTCATTGGCTTATTTGTAGGAGAAGTAAAAAAAATGAGTCAAGGCAAGGCAGACCCACATAAAACAACACAACTTTTAGAGACAATATTATTAAAATAGAAAAAATATGTTAAAAAATATAAGCATTATCGTAGTAAGTGTTTTTTTATTATTTACAGAAAGTTGTAAAGAAAAAAACCAAGAGTCGCGCTATACTATAGCAGGCACGATCAAGAATGCAAAGGATAAGGTGTTATTACTTCAGGAGATCCCGTATGGAGGGAAGCCTATTGTCACCTTAGATTCTTTGACACTCGACGCTGAGGGGAAATACAGTTTCGATTTCATTGCAAAACAAGAAGGTATCTATAGATTAAGTAGTGGGAATGATTTAGATATCAGTTTCATTAATGACGAAGACCAAATTCAAATCAATGCAGATGCTACTAATTTTGCAAGTTATACCGTGAAAGGCTCTCCACATAGTGAAGCAATGATTGAGTATATTAAAACGTATAGAACAAAAGACTCGTCATTATTTGCAACACTTTATGCTTTAGATAACCTTCAACAAAGTAATGGAAAAGACAGTAGCATTCTTTATTTACAACAACAAAGAGAATTAAAGATTAAAGCACTAAATGATTATGTAGAAGAAACTATTAATACCTCTTCAAGTCCAGCTTTAATTTATTTTGCTCTGGGCATGGGATTAAGGTCAATGGAAATTAATAAAGTTCTAGCGATAGCAAAAGCTGTTGCAGAGAAAACAAAAGCAGCGCCATTAATCGAATTTGTTACTATTCTTAACGCACAAGCTCAAGCTGCAAGTCCAGCCACCTCTATTACAATAGGCGCGATGGCTCCAGAAATAGCACTACAAGACGAAAACGGAAAAATCATTACTCTAAGTAGTTTAAAAGGCAAATATGTTTTGGTAGATTTTTGGGCTAGCTGGTGTGGCCCATGCAGAAGAGAAAATCCAAATGTGGTAGCTGCCTACGAGCAATTCAAAAATAAAAATTTTACTATTTTAGGCGTTTCTTTAGATGACGATAGAGAAGACTGGCTAGATGCAGTAAAGCAAGACAAATTAAATTGGTTACAAATAAGTGACTTGAAAAAATGGGAAAGTACCGTAGTGAATGCTTACCAAATTCAGGGTATTCCATTTAATGTATTATTGGACCCTTCTGGAAAGATCATTGCAACGGACTTAAGAGGTAGTGCCTTACAAAATACCTTACAGCAATTGCTTCCTTAGTTCAGTCTAGGTAGTTAAAAAAAATAGCGCTTCTGTACTGAAGCGCTATTTTTTTTAACTATTATGGAGCTATTTTGTGACTATAAAACACTTTTGCTTACAAGAGACTAATCTATGACTTGGATTTAATAAATGTTTTAATCAATGCAGGAAGTAATACTAAATTAGTTAAAGTGCTTACGACTAAAGTAATAGAAGTGAGCCAACCTAATGCTTTAGTGCCACCAAAATCACTAAAGCAAAATATGATAAAACCAGCCACCAATACCAGCGAGGTATAGATAATGCTAATACCAGTATGCTTAATCGTTTGTACTAGGGTAGTATGTACTTGGTAATTTAAATGAGGTAATTCCTGCTTATAATTTACTAGAAAGCGAATTGTCACATCAATCGCAATACCTAATGCGACACTAAAAACCAATACAGTAGAAGGCTTTAACGAGATGCCCGTCCAACCCATAATACCAGCTGTAATAAAGAGAGGAACAATATTGGGAAGCAAAGAGCAAATTAAAATAGGAAATGACCTAAATAAAAAGATCATACAAATGGCAATTAATAAAAAGGCCCAAAAAATAGACTCCCCTAGCCCTTTTACAATAAAATTACTCCCCTCTAAAAAAGTTACACTACTTCCCGTAAGTACCACATTGTATTTTGCTGTGTCAAATAGTACATGGGTAGCACTATCTATTTTATTCAAGAGCAACGGCAGTTGAGCACTACCAATATCTTTCATATTCACCGTGATTCTAGTTTGGCGCTTGGAAGAATCAATAAATTTATTCAAGAGTTGCGCTGGATTATTTGCAGCTATTTTAATGCCTTCTTTTGGCGCAGCGCTGCTGAAGTAGGGCCCAATAAAAGCCATTTCTGTACCAGTAGGCACCGCATAAGATAAACTATCGCCATCATAAAAAGCTTGTTTAGCAAACTTCACGCCATCCAATAAACCCAATGGCTTACCTAATTCTGGCTGTGCTAATAAAAAAGTAGTTAACTCCTCTATTTGTTCTAAAGGCTTGATCGATCTAATTAATCCATTTGGTTTTTTTGTGTCTACTACAATTTCTAACGGCATCACACCGCCTGCATGCTGCTCAAACCATTTAAGGTCAGTATATAATTTGTCCTGTTTTGGTAAATCATCTACAATAAATGCCTCTTTCTTAATTTGCAATACACCCACTAGAGAAATGAGCACTGCTGCGATAGTTATACCAAATACCCATCTTGTATGCGTAAATGCCCAACGTTCTATTTTTACCAATATTTTTTCAAGGTATTTATTGTCTAAATAACGAACATGGCTAGGCTTGGGCGTTGGCAAAAATGAAAGTACAGGAGGAATAAAAAACAAACTGATAAAAAATAAGATCATTATGTTTACCCCTGATACCCAGCCAAATTCTTTTAACAATGGGCTCTTTGTCAGTGCAAATACAAAAAAACCAATTGCTGCAGTGATATTACAAAATAAAGTCACCACACCCATCCTGCCAACCATTTGAACGATTGCTTTGTTTTTATCAAGTGTTTCTTTAAAAGTAGTATGGTATTTATTTAAAAAATAAATACAGTTAGGTATACCTATGACAACAATTAAAGGTGGAATTAATGCAGTTAGCAAGGTGATTTTTTGACCCAATAAAACCATCGTACCCAAACTCCATATGACTCCCATGACAACCACAGCTAAACTCATAAGGGTGGCAGAAATAGACCTAAAAAATAATAATAAAGTGATAGCAGACAATACGAGTGAACCAATTAAAAACCACAGCATTTCTTTTTTAATCCTATCGGCCATGATCGTCCTGATAAAAGGTAGTCCACTTACATGAATTGCTACATTTGTAGATTTACTAAAAAGATCTAGTTCATTTTGTACACCAGCAATAATATTCGTTCTTGATCCACTATTGATAGAATCGGCAATAAAGGAAATGGCCATGATATAGCTATTGCTATCTGGATTGTAAAGCAAATTTTTATAGAAAGGCAGGTTTTCAAAAACCAACTGGTCAGCATGCAGTAAGCTGTCACTTTCATAAGGTGCATGAAATATTCTTCGAGCATTATACTTGGTTTCAATACTGTCTTTCTCGATGGTGTAAGTAGTTGGTATACTCATCACTTCCGACACAGCACTGTTCTTTTTAATACGCTTCTGTAAAGCATCTACCTGATTGAAAAATGCTTTGGTATATAAGTCCTTAGTTGCAAAACCAACCACAACAGTAGTTCCGTCTACACCGAATTTTTTTACAAATTCATTGTAAACAACAAATTTTGGGTTGTCCGAAGGAATAGCTTTAGTATACTCATAGCTCAATTTAATTTGAGCAGCAAAATACCCCATTAGCACTGTCAATACGATGACGATAGTTAAGTAAACCTTCCTATAATTCAATATATTCTGACCAAGACGATACCACATAATTTTAAATTTAATTTAGATGACCCATAAATAAGCCGCTATCTGCGTAAATATGCCAATAAACAAACCCACTATTAATTCCTTTTTAGTATGATCGCTAACGACTAACCTTGCACTAATCACCAAAGAGGCTATCAATACAGACAGGGGCACCCACGCTACATTATTGACACCATAAAATAGACTTACTAATATAATAGCAGTAGTTAAACCAGCTATTCCCATAGCATGCAAACTTACCTTCATAAAATTATTGACTGTCATACCGATAGCGCTGGCAACAAAAATACCTAAGTAAAAAAACTTCAATGCAATGGGTTGGTCTGTAAAATTTCTACTGAGGTAATACATCCACCAATAAAAAAACATAGTCACTACATATGGAATAATCCTTTCTTTCTGTGTTCTTAAAAAAATACTGTCACTTAATTTTAATCTCCACAATAAGAATACTGCAAATGCTGGAAAAAAAGCAGTCAACCAAGCTACACTAAATAAGCGCATTTTTAATTGCCAATCTGTAATTCCTACAAATTCAAATGGAAGTACTTGCATCAGGTACAAGAAAAAATAGGTAGGGATAAAAAGCGGATGAAATACATAAGAAAACAAATGCGCTAAGTACTGAACAAGTTTAGGTTGGGTATTTTTCATAATTGAATTGGCTACCATTCTTTTCTAAGCCTAGCGACTGGTATATTTAATAATTCTCTATATTTTGCCACCGTTCTTCTAGCAATATTATAGCCTTTCTCTTGCAACTGTTCTGTCAATTCGTCGTCACTCAACGGTTTTAATTTATCTTCTCCTTGAATTAGTTCCTGCAAAATTGCTTTAACCTCTTTAGTACTTACTTCCTCCCCGCTATCTGTTGTCAAGGATTCACTAAAGAAATATTTTAATAAATAAGTCCCAAACTCTGTTTGTACATATTTACTATTTGCTACCCTACTTACCGTGGATACGTCTAAGTTGGTTTTTTCTGCAATGTCTTTCAAAATCATTGGCCTTAATGAAGTCGTATCTCCGCTTAAGAAAAAAGCAGACTGATAGTCCAAGATAGCATTCATCGTTAACAATAATGTTTGCTGTCTCTGGAGAATCATTTCGATAAACCATTTAGCTGCATCTATTTTTTGTTTAATAAAAAACACTGCTTCCTTTTGAGATTTATCTTGTTTTTTGCCGCCCTCGTATTCCTTGAGCATCAATTTATAGTCTTCGCTTATTACTAATGGAGGCGCGTTTCTGCTATTCAAGGTCAATTCTAATTTCCCATTATTAATGAAAACAGTGAAATCAGGAGTGATGTACATCTCTGCTTCATTATTATAACTCGTCTCAGCTCCAGGTTTTGGGTTCAAAGAAAGTATCTGATGAAGCACTTCCTTCATTCCATTTTCGTCTAAATGTAAACTTCTCTGTATCTTATCGTAATGCTTACGCGTAAACTCTTCAAAATATTTTTCAATAATTAGGATAGCGATTTTTTTGGCTTCATCATCTGAATATAATTTTCCTCTGCCGTCTGATAAATGTGCAGACTCGCCCTCTCCTTTTCTACGCAATTGAATCAATAAGCATTCTTGTAGATCTCTAGCAGCAATACCCACTGGGTCAAAAGATTGAACCTGCTTTAAAATTTGCTCAATCTCTTTTTCTTCTACCCACATGCTTTGCTTAAATGCAAGGTCATCTGCAATAGACTGCATTGCTCTTCTTAAATAGCCATCGTCATCTAGGCTTCCAATAATTTGTTCAGCAATTTTAAATCCACGATCATCCAGCGCCAACATACTCAACTGATCCATCAATACTTCGTGTAAGCTCATTTCTGCCTTAATCGGAATAACTTTGTCGTTGTCTAATTCTGGGTAAAAATCATCTCTTGTTTTATAGTCTGCCACTTCATCATCATAGCTATACTCGCTTAACTCCTCATTGCTCATTTCAAACTCGTCAACAGGGACAGCTTCCTCGTCGTCATGCATGTCTTGCAATAATTCGTCATTCATTTCGTCTGATGAAGTAAAATCCGATTCTAATAATGACGGGTCTATTTCTAGCGCAGGATTCTCTTCTAGCTCTTCTTTAATTCTTTGTTCAATTTGCGCACTAGGGATTTGCAACAATTTCATCAATTGGATTTGCTGAGGTGACAATCTTTGTAATTGTCTTTGCTGCATGGATTGTCCTAATGCCATAACCTAGCTTATGCTAAAAGCTTTTTTAAAACCGACAAGAAAGCTGCGCCTTTTTCGTGCACTTGCTCCTCTGTCCATGTTAAACTAATTGCAGTAGAGATACATTTGCTCATTACCGCATCGCTTTTAGAAAAATCGGTGTGCTGTAAAGCAATCAATGCTTTTTGTTGTGCATCGGATAATGGATACAAACTTGTTGCATTTTTTAGATGATCCCACTTTCTGATATAGTGCCAATTATTACCAAACCAGTAAAAATTACCTGCTAAAATACCAGCCTCTTTGAATGCAGCAATCGCTTTTTCTGTATGCGCTTGACTTGGTAAAAACCAAGTTAAAAAGCTTCCGCTATCCCCTGCAGGATCTGGCACTACCCTAAATTGTATACCTGGTACTTGCTCTAAATAAGAACGTAATATTTGGTTGTTCTTTTTTTGAATGGATAAAAAAGTAGGTAGCTTTCTAATTTGAGCTAAACCAACAGCTGCATGTAATTCACTGATTCGAAAATTATACCCCAAGGCTGGGTGTAAATCTGCACCTCTATCTACGCCCATATGATCATGTCCATGATCCGTAAATGCATCTGACTTAGTATAAACCTCTTGATCATTCGTCATCACAACTCCTCCTTCTCCACAAGTAATTGTTTTAACAAAATCAAAAGAGAAAGTGCCAGCATGTCCAATCGTACCTAAATGCTTCCCTTTATAGGTTCCTCCAATGCTTTGACAAGCATCTTCTAATAAAATTAAATTATGTTCTTTACAAATAGCAACCAATGCATCCATATCAGCCATACTACCACACATGTGAACAGGCATAATACACTTTGTTTTTGGTGTAATAGCCGCTTTCACTGCATCGGGAGACAAAGTCAAACTTTCATCAATATCCACCAATACCGGTATCGCACCCATACTTAAAATTGCTTCAAAACTTGCCACAAAAGTGAAGGCCGGCATAATCACCTCGTCTCCAGCACCTACCCCTAAAGCTGCCATTGCAGTCGTCAAAGCGGCAGTACCGCTAGAAGTGAGTTGCGCATATTTTGTACCAAAAGTGGAACAAACGGCGGCTTCTAGCTCTTTTGATTTCCAAATTCCTTTTCTAGGACCATCAAATCCATAACGCATTAAAATTCCTGTCTCTAGAACTTCATTTACTTCTTTTTTTTCTTCTGCTCCAAATAATTCAAAACCGGGCATATGCTTGATTTTTAATGATAAACAAAGGTAGTTTAAAAAATGAAAATTGAGGGTTTTTCCGTATTTTGCATTCCTAAAAAAAGACTAGAACCCATGGAGTATAACAAATTGATTTCCGTTTCAGGCATGTCAGGTTTATTTGAATTATTAACTAGTAAAAGCGATGGCGCCATTGCTAGATCATTAGAGACAAATGCTACACAATTTATTAGCTCTAGAGCCTACCAATTCTCTCATTTGGAGAGCATTGAGGTGTTTACGACAAAAGATAATGTGTTTTTGGCAGAGGTATTTATTGCGATGGGTAAGTCAAAAGAAGCCCTTCCAAACGAAAAAGATGCAAAAGCGACACAAGCTTATTTCAAAAAAGTATTTCCAGCCATGGATTTTGAGCGTGTTTACCCTAGCGATATGAAGAAAATGGTTAAATGGTTCGCTCAATTACAACAACATAAAGTAGAGCCAACACTTCCTGAACTTGACGAGGAAGAAGCGGAAGCTTAGGATGCTCTGTTGATGAAGAAGCCGGGCTTCTTACAATACTAGATAGTTAAAATAAAATTTTATATAAAAGGCTTACCGATAAACGGTAAGCCTTTTTAATTCCTTAAATTGCAGTACATAAATTCGATATGAAAAAAATATTATTAGTTGGTCTAATGATCACTGGATTGGCCCCTTTAGTACAAGCTCAAAAAATGGGTGAGAAAAAATGGATTAGAAAACAATACTCAGCATTGAACTTAAATGAAAAAATTGCACAATTAATGGTCATTAGGGCCCATAGCAATTGGGAGCAAACTAAATTAGATTCAATTAGTAATTTGATCAAACAATATAATGTAGGTGGATTGTGTTTTTTTCAGGGCGGACCAGTTCGTCAAGCAATACAAACCAACCATTATCAAAGCATCTCTAAAACACCATTATTCATAACAATTGATGCAGAATGGGGTGTGGGCATGAGATTAGATAGTGTAGAATCATTCCCAAGACAATTGTCGATGGGTGCATTTGCGTCAAGTGACTTAGTCTATCAAATGGGCGCCGCCATTGCAGAACAATGTAAACGCTTAGGTATACAAATTAACTATGCACCAGATATTGATGTGAATAATAACCCATTAAATCCTGTGATCAATGACCGTAGTTTCGGACAAAGCAAGAGTAAAGTGATTCAACAAGGTATCGCCTACATGAAGGGAATGCAAGACAATGGCGTGATGGCTACAGCTAAACATTTTCCTGGACATGGAGATGTAACAGTTGACTCTCATTATGATCTGCCTGTAATCAATAAATCTAGAGCTGCTTTAGATAGTTTAGAACTAGCACCATTTAAAGCCTTAATTGAAGCTGGAGTTGAGTCTATTATGGTTGCACATTTATCTGTTCCATCTATAGACGACAGGCCAAAATATGCTACTTCCCTATCTCCAAAAGCAGTCAACGATCTTTTAAAAAAAGAACTAGGTTTTAAAGGAATAAGTGTTACTGATGCGATGGATATGAAAGCGATAGCTAACTATTTTCCTCAAGGCGAAGCCAATGTGCAAGCTATCCTAGCAGGCAATGATATGTTATGCTTACCAGGAGAAGTAGGTCAATCTATCCAAAAAATAAGACAAGCAATTAAAGAAAGAAGAATCAAGCGTGCAGATATCAATGCGCGTGTTAAAAAAATTCTAGCTGCAAAATATAAATACGGCCTTAGTGCGCAACAGCAAATTGATACGACCAATATCGTAGCTGATTTAAACCAATCCGTTGGTACAATTAACACTGCTATGGCAGTAGCGTCTCTAACATTTTTGAGAGCCAATAACAGTCCGGTTTTAGACAACAAAACAGCCTATCTTGCTATAGGCGCAAAACAAAATAACACGCTAACAAATGAACTAACAATACGTTATGGTGTAAAAGTCTTTTATAGCAATGGGAAAAATGCAAGCGAATTAGCAATAATCAATGATAGCTTACAAAAATTTGATCAAGTCATTGTTGGTTTACATGGATACAACAGAAGGCCAGCAAATCATTTTGATATTCCTGCGGCTACTTTACAGTTTTTAAACGAAATGGGGCATGAAAATTGGATTCATTTAATTTTCGGAAACCCTTATGCCGTTGGTGATTTTAGTAAAATAAATAATATTTTACTCGCCTATGAAGACACAAAGTACAGCCATGCAGCGGTACAAAAATGGCTAGAAGGTAAGACGCAAGCAAGTGGCGTATTGCCAGTAACTATTGCGCAAGGACTTAATTATGGAATGGCTTCTGAGTCTCCAGTTAAAAAAAAAATATTAACGGAAGCATGTCTTCCGGCAATTATTGATCAAGCTAAATTAGCGAAGATCGATTCTATTGTTGCGGATGCCATTCAACGACAAGCAATTCCTGGATGTCAGGTATTGGTGGCAAAAGACAATCAGCTAGTTTTTAATAAAAGCTATGGCACCCTTGCTGGGAAATCGTCTGGTATGGTAACTAATGAAAGTGTTTACGACTTAGCCTCGTTAACAAAAACAAGCGCTACCACAGTAGCCATCATGAAGTTAGTTGAGGAAGGCAAAGTCAATATCGAAAAAACAATTGGCGATTATTTACCTTGGGTAAGTGGTAATGCAAAAGCCAACATTAAATTAAAAGATTTGCTTTTACATGAAGCAGGCTTGTATCCTTATATCAAATTTTATGAGTCATTATTAAATACAGATGGCAGCATTAATTCAAAATGGATTGTGCCAGTTCAAGATGCGGCACATCAATTAATGGTAACACCTGGAAAATATTTATCGAATGTTTGGATGGATAGCATCCGATTGAAAATATTAAATAGTCCCGTGTCTGCTCCAGGAAAATATATTTACAGTGATAATGATTTTATTTTTTTAGGAAATATAGTGGAGGAGGTAACAGGGATGAGTTTGCAAGAATATTGCACAAAAACATTTTATGGACCCATGCAAATGCGTAGTACCGGATTTTTACCCCTACAAAGGATTGACAAAGCAAACATAGCGGCAACTGAAGTTGACAATTACTTCAGAAAAGAATTAATTCAAGGATCTGTGCATGACGAGGGTGCGTCTACTATGGGCGGTATTGCTGGACACGCAGGGCTATTTAGCAATGCAACAGATTTGTCAAAATTATACTTAATGCTATTGAACGGCGGTGTTTGGGAGGGTCAAAGGTATTTACAACCGTCCACCATTCAACTATTTACGAGTTACCAATCTGCTTCAAGCAGAAGGGGATTAGGTTTTGATAAAACAGCAAAAGACAACGCCAATTCAAAAGACCCTTATCCAAGTCTTAGCGCACCTCAAAGTGTTTTTGGGCATACTGGATTTACGGGAACCTGTGTTTGGGCTGATCCAGATAATCAATTATTATACATATTTTTATCTAACCGAGTGTTTCCAACAAGAGATAATAAAGCTTTCAGTAATTTAAATCTGAGGGCAAAGATTCAAGAGCAAATTTATAAAGCGTTAATAAAATAAAATGCTTAAATGGCTTTTCATACTATTCGTATCATTAGGATTAAATAACGAAATATGCGCTCAACTACAACCGGGGCCAGTCGGTTCATGGAGAGCCCATTTCTCTAATGAATCTATTCGTCAAGTAATAAAAGGAGATCAGCTTTATCTTGCTGCAAAGAACCAGATCATTCAAATAGATGCTAAAAGTCAAATAAGCTATTTAAATACCACCAATGGATTACATCATATAGGAATTGCAAAAATAGCCTGGCATCCAGCAGAAAAACAACTCATCATTGCTTATAATAACAGCCAACTTGATATCGTACAAGGCGATCAAGTAACCCTAATTGACGACATAGGTAATACCAATTTATTTGTTGACAAAGCAATCAATGCGATTACTATCCTAAACAACAATGCCTATCTCTCCTGTAATTTTGGTATTGTAGTAATTGACTTAATCAAAAAGGAAATAAAAGAAACACTTTTCCCAGGCAACAATAGACAGGCTATCAAAGTCATACAAACATTGGCTTTCCAAAATAAACTTTTTGCATTAACAGATCATGGTATTTGGTCAAGATCGATCGCTCAAAATGGACTATGGGTTAAAGAAAATTCAAGTAATATCGAGGGCATTAAAAATATGTTTTTATGGAATGATCAGCTTTATTTGAATACCCAAAAAAGCATCTATCCCTACCAAAGTAATATAGCTAGTTACCAAATAAATGATGGGACTATTCAAGAAATTACAATAGATGGAGATAAGATATTTGCAGCAATAACTTACCAAAACAAAGGTGCTGTATTACAACTTAATAGTAATAGAATAAATACCGTCTTAATCGATTCAACCACATTAGCTGCTCCAGTCGACCTACTCGTTGAAGGTAATAACACCTGGGTAGCAGATCTTGAAAAAGGACTTTATTTAAAAAATGCACAACCTAATTGGGTGTCACTTGGTGGACCATTAACCAATAAAAATGGAGCGGTAGCTGTTGGTCAAAATCAAGTGATAATAGGCTACGGCGACCTTAAAAATGGCTTTAGTAGTTACACCGAAAAAGGTTGGACTAATTATAGTAAAATTAAAGACCTATCCTTAACGCCAATACAAGCAGTATCAATAGATCCTATTGATCAAAGTTGGTGGTTGGGTATGGATAACCAGTTAGTGCATTTTGACCCAACTAGTAACCAACTTGAAACTTTTATACCATCGCTCAGTGCTGGTTCGATTAAATCCATTCAGAAAGATACAGATGGGCGTATTGCCATTTTAAAAGAAGGTATTGGTCTATTAATAAAAGAAGGCACACAATGGAACACCTACCCCCTCCCAGCTAATTTTTCAGCCTCCAAATTAGATAAATTATTTTACAGACCCAACGGACTGAGCTGGATTACAAGTGCATCTGGACAAGGCATCTTATTATTTCAAAAGAAGAATAACCAAGTAAATTGGAGACAATTAAACACTTCAAAAGGTGCTGGTAATCTACCTAGCATGCAAATCACTTCTATCACAGAGGATAAAGAAAAAACAATTTGGATAGGCACAAACAATGGTATAGCACTTTTTCAATGCAATACCATTGAGGAAAGCTGTGACGCATATTTACCAATTGTAGAAAGTAATGGATTCAATGGGTATTTATTTCAAAAAGAAACGATTAATAGTATCAGCGTAGACGGAGCGAATCGAAAATGGATTGGCACAAATAATGGTGCGTGGTTAATTAGTAACGACGGCATGAAAGTCATCCAACATTTTACAACCGATAACAGTCCCCTGCCTAGCAATAAAGTACTCGCTATTGGTATAGAACCAAATGGGGGTGACGTTTTTTTCTTTACAGACAATGAAATAATAAGTTACGCAGGCAACGCTACAGAGGGTGAGCTAAATCAGCAGAAGATAAAAATATATCCTAATCCAGTTGACCCAAATTATAATGGCCTCATTATAATCAGAAACCTTGTTGAAAATGCTTTGGTTAAAATAACAGGACTCAACGGGCAACTTGTCTATCAAACAAGGGCCTTAGGTGGACAAACTAGCTGGAATGGAAGGGACCAAAACCAACGCAAAGTGGCGTCAGGTATTTACTTGGTTTTTGTTCGTGATACAGAAGGAACCGAAAAAGCAGTTGGAAAAATAATGATCACTGCAGGCTACTAATTATCGGTTAAATCAAAGTTTTTAAACATTTTGAATTTCCATGAATCTCTTTCCCCAGGCACAACTCTATACATCAATTGCCTTATTTTATTGGTTGGCTCTTTGATTGTTGTATCCGTAGGGAATACAGGGAATTTTCTAAACAATACCCCTTCTACTAATTTATATTCGTCTTTCCCTCTATAGCCTTTACTCAAATCCATATCATTCATGATGTCAGGAAAGATAATGGGTGCAAGTCTCTCATTATTTTGGGAACAAATTGGGAATATACTTTTCTTGCCAGCAGCGTCTTCAATAAAAATAACTATATCTGGAAATCCATCATTGTTTAAATCGTCTATTTCTGCACTTATCACTCTTGCTTTTAAGTCTATAGTTACTTCGCGAGATTCAGATTTAAAACCAATTGGTCGAATATTTAGTACATTTCTATCCGGTGTTCTATTGAGGCAAGAAATACGGTATCCAGCTTTACCAATTTTCATGGTGCTATCATATTTAGTCCAGGTCTGTCCAAATCCTTGACTTAAAATGATTGTAAAAATAAAAGATAAGATAAAACGCATAGTATAAAATTGATCACTCAAAGTTAATTGATTAGTTTTAATTTACCTTGTAAACTACAGCCATGGCATTCGATATCATCATTCAAGAGAAAAATCATTTACAATCTATACAACTCATTGATCTAGAAATGGGTAGCTGCATTGAGCTCCATACTAAAGGCGCATTAATGAATAGCTGGAAGGTGAAAAATGGCGAAGCCGATTTGGAACTTATTCTTGGAAATACAACAGCTACCAATTTTGAAATGGATGGATTTAGAAGTGGCAAAATGAGCCCATTTTCTTGTCGTATAGCAGATGGCAAATATGAATGGCTGGAACAACAATATCGATTCGAGAAGTTTTATTTAGGTGCACATGCGATGCACGGGCTTGTTTATGATGCCGTTTTTTCAATTCTATCTACTACTATTCATCCCGATTTTGTTACTGTAGCGCTCGGATTTGACTACGCCAATACTGACCCAGGATTTCCATTCCACTACGAAATAATAGTGTCATGGACTTTACATCAAAACAATTTTATAAGCGTTGAAACTAAGGTAAAAAACAAATCAAACCATTCCATACCCCTGATGGATGGATGGCATCCCTATTTTACATTAGGAGGACTAGTAAATGATTATACACTTCAATTTACTACTGAAGGAAAAATAGAGATGGATCAGACGATGATTCCAACAGGAAAAATTAAGGTTGAAAATGATTTTGAAGCAGGTAAAAAAATAGCAAGTAGTCATTTTGACGACTGTTTTCTTCTCGACCCAAATAAGCCTACCATTGAATTAAGCTACCAAAATAAAACAATCCTAATTCAACCAAAACAGCATTACCCTTATCTGCAAATTTATACACCTGAGGACAGAAGCAGTATCGCAATCGAAAATTTAAGTGGGGCACCAAATTGTTTTAATAATAAAATGGGGCTCCAAATATTGGAACCCCAGGAGGAAATACAATTTGAAACAACGTATCAATTTATAACTAGACCACAGCTGTGATACTTATCTCAACATTTACGTTTCTTGGCAATGTTTTTACAGCTACTGTCTCACGTGCAGGAAAATCAGCAGTAAAATAACTGCCATACACTTCGTTTACTGCAGCAAATAGATCCATACTACTTAAAAATATACTTGTCTTAACGATATGACTAAAGTTAATTTTAGCTTCATCTAAAATGGCTTTAATATTCTCCATTACTTGTTTTGTTTCGGCTTCAATGGAAGACAAAACCAGCTCCCCTGTCGCAGGATCAAAGGCAATTTGTCCACTGGCAAATAAAAATCCATTAGCAATAACTGCTTGACTATATGGACCTATAGGCGCTGGCACTTTATTGGTTTGAATGATGTGTTTAGTCATAAACTTTATTTTAGAATTGCAATTTCTACTATTTTGATCAAAACAGACCTATTTTTGTAATTCAATTTTAGTACTTGGCCAGATTTTTAATAATAGATACCGCTTTAGAACAAGCAATTGTAGCAATAAGTGAAAATGAGCTAATCCTTGACGAACTTGTCAATCATGAAGCACATCATCATGCCAGCTTCTTGCAAGTAGCCATTGCTAATTTGATGGAGAAAAACAGGCTACAGTTAGCTGATATAGATGCAATTGTAGTGACTTTAGGCCCAGGAAGTTACACAGGGCTTCGTGTTGGTTTAGCGAGTGCAAAAGGAATTGCTTACTCGCTCCAAAAGCCCCTTATTGGCATATCTACTTTAGATGCACTTACACAAAATGCATTTAACCATATTCCAAAAAAGTTGAATCAAGCGTATCAGGTATTTTCAATGATTGATGCAAGAAGAATGGAGGTTTTCGGTGCTATTTACGACAGCGAACATCAATCTATAGTTTCAGAACAGGCTATGCTGCTTGATGACGCAAAATGGAGCGACTTAATTACTAAAGCCACTGTTTGTATTGGAAATGGCGCAGCAAAAACAAAAGACTTAAAGAGCATACATGAGGTATACTATCTCACAACAAGTTATTCAAGCAAGGATCTGCTATTTTTAGCCGATAAAAAATACAAAAAGGAGCAATTTGAGGACCTAGCCTATGTTGGACCAAACTATTTAAAGGAAGTTTATATCGTTCCAAGTAAATAATACATATAATAAAATATTATGTATTATTTATTCATTAACTTTGTACTGAAATACAATTCATAACCCCCAATATGTAATTTGTCATGAATCAATCATTACCCTTACTACAATTATCCAATGGCAGTGCGCCATTAAAAGTGGACCTAATTCATAGCAAAAAAGCAGCTATGATTTTAAGAGCCTTAAACCACAAACTACGTCAACAAATTTTAAAATTAATTGACGAGCAACAAAAAATGACTGTTACAGAAATCTATGTAAAACTTAGATTAGAACAATCAGTCGCATCTCAACATTTAGCAATTTTAAGAAGAGCCGGCATCGTAGTGACTATTCGTGAAGGTAAATTTATATTCTACATGGTGGATTATAATCGTCTAGAGCAAGTCAATCAATTCGTAGAACAACTAGTAGGATAATATGGAGTTAAGTTTAGTAGAATTTTTAGAATTTACAAAAGACGACTCAGTCCAAATCATTGACACTAGAAGTAGTGCAGAATTTTTGCAAGGGTTTATTCCAGATTCAATTCACATTGAAGTAGACGAAATAAAAACATTAAATGCACTTAAGATAATGGAGTTTGATAGCCCCATTATCTTAGTGTGTACTACTGGCGCAGAAATGCTAGCCCTGAAGCGCTTTGAACTATTAGGTTATACCCAAGTAAAGGGTTATTTAAAAGGCGGATTTGCCACTTGGGTCAATGATAATCAAAAAATAGATCTAGTGATTGAAGTAGAAGTGGATGAATTAGCCATGGATATCCCTTTTGACGAATATCTAATGATAGTGGATATCAGAGACGAAGAGGTATACGACAATGGGCATATCAAAAACTCGATCAATTTACCCCTCATTGAATTTGGAGATCCTGGTGCTATGTCAGAATTTGACGAGCATTTTAACATCTATCTTATAGACGACTTAGGCAAACAACTCTTACTCGCAGCAACTATTTTAAAAAAACAAGGCATCCATAATATTAGAATTGTACAGGATGGATGGGATGCGGTAAATTTTTTGAAAAACAAATTCAAAATTGTTTCCACTCCAAATAAAGCTACAGATAAAGAAATTTAAGAAGCTGATAGGACAAATAAAACTTATGTTTTAATCTTCTTTATTTGAATTGACCCTTTTTTATTGCTTCACTACTAAATGACCATATTCATTAGCGTCATATGGATACCTCCATCTACGATGACTCCATAAATAATTGGCTGGATGTTGCTTTATTTTTTCTTCTAAGACTTTAACATATTGGGCTGTTAATTGACCGTCCTTAAAATAATTTGGCGCTGTTGTCATCACTTCATAATCAGCGTGATAATACCCTCTTTTCTTGCTATAAAAGTGAATGAATATTTGTGCTGTATTATTTAATTTTGCCCCCTTCTCAGGCCCTTTTACAAATGGGGTTAATTGCCCAAAAAATGGCACCCAATAAGCAGACTTAGGATTGCCAGGATTCTGATCAGCAGCCAAAGCTAAAGCATAGTGTCCGTCTGTGGCGTATTTGTGAAACTGATTCTTGAAGTTGGTTGCAGGGATCATAATGCTGCCGTAACGCTTACGCATATCTAATATAAGGCGATCAAAATAAGCATTACTGAGTGGCATATAAACTGCAATAAATGGATATTTACCATATTTAGCCGCACCCCAGTTGGCAAATTCCCAGTTGAAAAAATGTCCAGCCATCAATTGCACATTTTGTCCAGTAGCATAGACATTATTTAGCACTTCAACATTCGAAGTAAATCGTTTATTAAAACTTTTTTCAGACATGGAGATTAACTTGATGGTCTCGAAAAAAGAGTCAGTAAATTTTTGATAAAACTCTTTTGCAATTTGCTTACGCTCCATCACAGTTTTATTTGGAAAAGCAATAGTCAAGTTATGATCCACTACTTCAACCCTATACCTAATGACTTTTCTCAGTAAAAAAGCAACCCCATCACTTAATACATAAAGGATAGACCAAGGAATTAATGAAAGCAAATAAAAAAAGGCGTAAAAAATGTAATACATACTATTTATCTAGTCTATTTAGGTTCAATCCATGCGTTATGCTCTTTCAATAATTGAATTAGCTCATCTACTGCTACTTGGCTGTCAATGTTTCTTTTCATTACTTCTTTTCCTTTATAAAGAGTGATCTTTCCCACACCACTACCAACATAACCAAAATCAGCATCAGCCATCTCACCGGGACCGTTCACAATACAACCCATAATCGCTATTTTCAATCCTTTTAAATGATTGGTAACCGCTCTAATCTTTGCAGTAGTTTCTTGTAATTCAAACAGCGTTCTTCCACAGCTTGGACAAGAAATATATTCAGTTTTTGAAATCCTCGTTCTTGTAGCTTGTAAAATACCAAATGCTGTTGTATTTAATAACTGTTCAATGCTTGCATTGTTAAAATAATTACGACCAGATACATTAGACCCATTTGCAGTTACTTCATAAGCTTCTTTATTTAGTCCCAAGCAAACTCCATCACCAATTCCTTCTAATAATAATGCACCCGTTTCTATAGCAAAATGGATAAGATGTTCATCCGTAGTTTGCCAATGACTATCTGTAACTAAAATAATCGGTTGTTGAATAGCTAATTGCATGAGCTTAATGGCCATTCTTCTAACCGCTTGCATGGCATTTTTACACTGACTACTTAAACATAATACCACAGTATTGTCCTTGGCGATTTGTAATAATAATTCATCAGCAATTGGCTGATGATCGCTATAACAATCTATTTGGACAAAATTTAGTGTTGGGTGTTTTTCCTTTAAAGAGATATAATTAACCGCATCTACAATAGGATGGTATTTATCTACATTATTAGCTGAAGCACACACTGCAGGCTTAGCAATAATATTCAAAGTGCCCGGCAAATTAAAAGTTAAAGGATGCTCAGCAATAAATACATAATCTGCTGCCGAATCCGAAATCGCCCATTTGTCTGTAGCTGCATCATAGGTATAGCCAATCGCAATCAGATCCGCTTCGGTAATTGTTGCTAAATGACTTAAATCTGCAATAACCACAGGAACTTGCTTCCCACCAATATTGCGAACTGCATGTGTATTATTTCTTTTATACTCAAATGGACTATAAGGCAACTGTGTTATAGCTGGCACTTTGCAGTCCTCCTCTTTCGTTGTTTGTTGATAACGTTTAACTAAGTCTTTGCACACAGGAATTTCTAATTCAGGGTCCTCTGTTAAACTCACTCTAATGGTATCACCAATGCCATCTTCTAATAAAGTGCCAATACCAATCGCACTTTTGATTCTACCATCTTCCCCATCGCCAGCTTCTGTCACACCTAAATGCAATGGATATAATTCATTGAACTCCTGTTGCATTTGTTGAATCAATAAACGATATGCTTGTACCATCACCTGAGGATTGCTTGATTTCATACTCAAGATAATCTGATGATAATCCAAGCTTCTAGCTATTCTTAGAAACTCCATGGCACTCTCTACCATTCCAATCGCAGTATCACCATAGCGGCTCATGATACGATCACTTAATGAACCATGATTGGTACCAATACGCATTGCAGTGCCATGTTCTTTACAAATTAGCACAAGTGGTGTAAATCTTTCTCTGATGCGTTCAATCTCTTCTACATATTCTGCGTCTGTATAATCTATTTGTTCGAACTTCTTTTTATCAACATAATTACCTGGATTCACCCTTACTTTCTCTACAATTTTAGCAGCAATCTCAGCGGCATTAGGGGTAAAGTGGATGTCTGCCACCAAAGGTGTAGTATACCCTTTTGAATGAAGTATCGCTTTAATATTAGCTAAGTTCTCTGCTTCTTTTTTACTTGGAGCAGTGATACGAACTAGTTCTGCTCCAGCTTCTATACAACGAATCACCTGCGCCACCGTTGCATCCGTGTCCATGGTATCTGTCGTAGTCATGGTTTGAACCCTGATAGGATGGCCACCGCCAATAATCAAATTACCTATTTTAACAGGCCTAGTTTGAATACGTTTGTACGAGGTTAATGAATCAGTATAATATTGCATAAAACTTACTTATAGTTTGTGAAACAATTTAACGAACTCCTTTGAAAAATCCTTCTTTTAATAAGATCGATTTTAATAAATTGATATTTCTATTCTTTAGATCATTGCCCTCTGTTGCAGAAGTATGCAATACGAAAAAATAAGGATGTAAGTTCTCCTCAATATATCCAACCACCCATGCTTGATTACCAAGCGATGTGTCTGTTGCGACTAAATAGCTTAATTGATAATTTGAATTCTGTTCTTTCAAGATCATTTTTTTAAATAATTCTTGCGTTCTTTTTTCAAAAGGAAGTCCTTTGAAATATAGTTTTTTAATGAGTCCCAATTGTTCGTCAGCCGTGATCACTAAAGATTGATCTCTCCAAAATCCTTCCATGTTAGCACTTACTATCCCTTTCCCATAATGCAAAGAATCTATTTGATGCATTATTGTTACTCTACCAATTTTTTGAATCATTTGTTGATAGTAAAGCGACGAGTCTAAGCTAACCCAAGTATTCGTGTCTGATCCAATTAGCCCTTTATCCAAACCGATTAAAGCAGGTAATGCAAAAAAAGTATTCATTGGCGCATACCCACTATCCTTATAGGCAGATAAATTAAAAATGGTAAAGGCTTCGTTGCTATTCTCCATCAGTGCAAAACTGCCATGCATACCTGCACTGTCAATTTGATCGCCAATAGCACTGCTAATTTTTACATTATTTGGTGTACAAGCATAAGCACTAAAGACAAGTAATAGGGCGTAAAAATATTTTTTCATAATAAAAATTGAAAGTTCTATGAAACAAAATACACTCCACAAATGATGTGAAGTGTATTGTATTATAAATTATGTGTGAAAAATACTATTGCACACCCAATAACTCCACCTCAAAAATTAAAGTAGATCCTGGTCCAATAACTGGTCCAGCAGAACGCTCACCATAAGCCAATTCTGAAGGAATAAATAATTTCCACTTACTTCCAACAGTCATTAACTGTAAAGCTTCTTGCCATCCTTTGATTACTCCATTTAATGGGAAACTGATTGGCTCACCTCTTTGCACAGAACTGTCAAATACTTCACCTGTGATTAAAGTGCCATGATAATGACATCTTACTGTGTTTTTTAAAGTAGGCTTTGTGGTATCGGTACCAGCCACCATTACTTCATATTGTAAACCATTGGTTAAACGAACCACACCTGGTCTTTTTGCATTTTCTGCTAAAAATGCCGCTCCTGCTGCTCTGTTTACAGCGATTTTTTCTGTACTCATTTTATCTTGGTAGTTTTTTATACATATATCTAATAAGCTATCTGGAATAGCTCCTTTAGAAGCCACACCTGCATTCATTCCTTGCTTAAATAATTCAAAATTTACATCTTGCAAACCTTGTCCTTTTAAACTTTGTGCAATTCTATATCCCAATGCATAAGAAGCGCTGTCTTTTGTATTCTTGAAAAGCGGCGTAATACTTGTTGTTTTTGCAACTACCGCCTTTTTGTAGGCTTGTACTGGTTTTACCGAAGTAGCAGCTTTTACTGGAACTACTGCTTTGGTTTGCGCCCAGCCAGCAATGCCAGGTACCAATGTTAAGGCTAAAATGATTGTTTTTTTCATCTTCGACATATTGAAATTTAGACCCCAAAAGTACATCAGAATCGGGTGATTATGCTAATAAATCCTGAATTCTTTGTGC
>CAZAOF010000001.1:69439-74725 GCA_964486665.1 uncultured Sediminibacterium sp. | reverse complement strand
AATGCACATATCAATTGGTTTAATAAATATTTAAAATGAAAATAATCATTAATTGGCTCTTGTTTATAAGCATGATTGCAGTAAATGCAATGGCCAATATTTTGCCTATTAATGGCTATAACACTGGTCAAGTGTCTGCTTTTTATCCAAATGCATTTGTACCAGCAGGATTTACATTTTCTATTTGGGGCATCATTTATTTAATGCTCTTAAATTATACTATTGCTTATACTTACTACAAATTAAAGCCTGCTCAATTTGAGCAGGTAAATAAGTATTTAGATCGCATCAATAATTTTTATTTGGGCACTTGTATTTTAAATATGACATGGATTATTGCATGGCATTACTTGCAAATCGAAATTTCTTTTTTGATCATGTTGCTATTTTTATACAGTTTAATTCAGTTGTTTTTAAAAAGTCTTTCATTAAGTCCAACACTTAACAAAACACAAAGATTTTTATTATTGAGTCCGTTTTTAGTTTATCTAGGTTGGATCTCAGTGGCAACTATTGCGAATGCTACTGCGCTGCTTGTTGCGTACAACTGGTCTGCATTTGGCATTAGTGTTGCTTATTGGAGTGCCTTCATGATTTTAATCGCGGCTGTTTTAGGACTTGTATTTTTGAAAAAATACAATAGTTACGAATATCCAATGGTGATCGCATGGGCGCTTTGGGGTATACATAGTAGCCAAGGACCTATTTATCCATTTGTGGATTCGGTAGCTACAGTAGGCTCCTTTTATTTATTGATTATGGCATTAATCCTTGTATACAAAGATTTAAAAAATAAAATAGCGTAATTTGCAGTATGATTACCAAGCAAGAATTAAAAGTCCTCTTTCCTAATTTAGAAGAAGGCTTATATGATGCCATTTTAGAAAACGCAGAAATTAGAGAAGTGCCTGCTGGAACACCACTTTTGAAAGTCGGTCAAAATATACGATCAACGATGATGGTTGTAGAGGGTACCGTAAAGTTGTATCAAGAAAACGATGAAGGGGACGAATATTTCATGTATTATATATCCCCTGGTCAAGCCTGTGCAGTCTCTATGGTTTGTAGTTTTCAATCAGAACAAAGTCAGGTTTTAGCAAAGGCTTTAACAGATGTAACTTTGATTTCTATACCCATTAAATTTATGGACAAATGGCTAAGTGAGTTTAAGAGCTGGCATTATTTTGTGATTAAAACTTACCGTACACGTTATGAAGAATTGTTGAAAACAGTCAACGAAGTGGCTTTTAAAAATATGGACGAACGTTTAGAATTTTATTTAAAGAAGCAGGTAGATAAATTTGGAACGACCATAAAATTAACGCACCAAGAAATTGCATCTGATTTAAATAGTTCTAGAGAAGTGATCAGCAGATTGATGAAGAAAATGGAAAACAATGGCTGGATCGTTTTACATAGAAACAGTTTTGAATGGATTAAGAAATAAAAAATGGCCTCGAATTTCGAGGCCATTTTTTATTGCAATTTTCAAATCAATTGTACAATTATATGATGGTAGATTTTAGTGAGGTAATTTATCTCTAAAATAACCGTAGGTCCAAGTTCCTGCAACCGCACTTAAAATAACAACTAACACAGCATAGAACCCTGCGCCAATGTGTGCAAATAAAGGTCCAGGACATGCCCCTGTTAATGCCCAGCCAAATCCAAATAGCAAGCCACCATATATTTGCCCCTTGTTAAATTCTTTGTCTGCAATTTTTATATCTTCTCCATGTATGGTTTTGATTTTTAATTTCTTTATTAAAAATACAGAGATGGCACCTACTACAACAGCTGTTCCAATTACACCAAACATGTGAAAGCTTTGTAGCCTAAACATTTCTTGGATACGAAACCATGAGATAATTTCTGCTTTAACAAATACAATACCAAAAATTACGCCTACAGCTGCATATTTTAAATTATACCAAGCTGGGTGTTGTTGTGTTGACTCGTTTACACAAGCGGTATTGCTATCTATATTTTGTACTTTTTCGTTGTTCATTTATTTAAATTTATAAGGATAAAATCCAAGGTAAAATAATATTAGCCATAAAGAAACCACCTGCCATAAAACAGATAGTGGCAACCAGTGATGGCCATTGTAAATTACTTAAGCCCATGATCGCATGGCCAGAGGTACATCCGCCTGCATACCTTGTTCCAAATCCTACTAGGAATCCTCCTATAACCATCATAATAAATCCACGCAAAGTAAATAAGGCCTGAAAGCTAAAAAGTTCAGGAGGCAATTGGCTAGTGTAGGTGTTAACGCCATATTGAGCAAGCTCGGCTTTTAAAGCAGGACTCACCTCTATAGGCGCACCAGAAAATAAATATTGACTCGCTATGAATGCACCCACAAAAATACCACCAACGAAAAAGAAATTCCATATCTCCTTTTTCCAGTCGTATTTAAAAAACTTGATGTCTGCAGGAAAACAGGCAGCACAGACATGTCTTAGATTAGACGAAATGCCAAATGTTTTATTACCTAGTATAAGAAGCGCTGGCACAATTAATCCGATAATAACACCGGCAACATACCATGGCCAAGGTTGTTGGATTTGTTCGATCATGTTGATTGGTTTTAAAATTAAAGGTAAGATTTTACAACTATTGCTTGTGTAACAGAAGTTACACAAGTATGGGAAGTTGTTATTTTATTTTGAATAGAACTTTTTTATAGGCTTATAGGGACCATATTTATGTTGACTTTCTGGAAAACTATCAGCGTAAGGACCAAATGCAAAATCAATTGGCTTCTTGTCGTATTTGGGCCAATCCTTTGACTGGTCTTTGTGTGGCCTTGATTGACTATTTACATAAGCTGCAACATCCCAGCATTCTTCTATTGTTAATTTTGGATTATCGTGAGAAGTCAATAAATAGGGCATGTTGTTTTTTACGTAACCTGCAAAATTACTTAGTCTAAACAAGCCTGCTCCGTCATTATAACTATGTGGTCCCCACAGTGGAGGATAAGCATACTCTAGTTCATCTAATGTAAGTTGCCCTTCACCATTTGCGCCATGGCAACTTTGGCATTGAGCTGTATACACTATTTGCCCTTTTTTGGGATCAGCAGCCCTGTCTAAATAGGGCAGTTTCTCTATGCCAGATCCATGTGGTTTTTCTCCTTTTTGCACGTCCTGTCCAAGCCATTTTATATAAGCATTGATTGCTTTGAATTCTTTACTATTGCTGTCTACTGCAGTGCCATTTAAGCTTCTCTCCATGCAATCTGCCACACGTTTGTAAATGGATTCTACCTGTCCACTTCTGTCTCTAAATTTTGGATAAGTCGAAAATACTGCTCCATAATTATTACCCCAAGCTTTTGCACCTGCTTGTAGATGACAGTTTTGACAATTCATCCCATTGGTAATTTGTGCAACACTACCCTTGGGTCCCAAGTATTTTGAAGTATGCGCAATTAGTTCCTGTCCATAAATAATCAATTCACGCTCTTCTCCTATTGTACTATTGTCAAGATAGATACTAGGCCCCACCCAGGTGCTATCTGTTTTAGCAATATTACCGTCGATTTTAAAATAATCTCCGCTGATAAATCCAACTAGAAAATAGAGTCCAATAACGGCTATGATGCCTATTATTATGAGGTATTGCTTTTTCATCAGTTCAACATTTTTTTAATAACTATATTTTTTTGATTAAAGATGTTTTCACAAAGTGTAAACGTAAAGTTTAGCGCTGTTGAATTATCTAAAATCGTAGGTTGTTCCTTGTAATTGTGTTAACAAGGTAGGTGATTGGTCAGTAGCAATCGTTCTGCCTTCAAGTTTTGGAGCTACAGGAGAATTAGTTGCTAAATAGTCTGTAATTACCTGATGTAAACTAATCGTAGTTGCTACAGGATTTTTAACTTTTTCTATTCTGCATAAAGTGTCGTTTGGATCACCTTCTCTTTCGCATGCGACAATACGATACAATTTATTTTTATCTAATGGTTGCCCTTTTACCTTCACCCAGTTTACTCTTTGCCCTTTTGGTTTTCCAATGGTACAATTCACTTCCATGCCGGCAAAGCGCACAAACCATCCACCGAATCTTTTACTCGGGTCGGTAGCAAATGCATTTTCTAATTCTTTTTCTAGCCAATCTAAAATTTGCCCGCCCGTTACCTCTCCCGTTTTTGCAATCGAGTCAACAGGTAACATATTCCATAAAAACTCATTGGTTATAGCTACTTGGTTTTTATTTTCAGGAACCGCTAAGGGTTGACAAAATCTAAATCCATTACTCAATGCAATATCTGGCTTGAATTTCCACATCACCGCATCTGTAATTAAATTATCCATAGGTGTTTCTAAAACAAAATAACGAACTAGAGGTGTTGAACTATAGCCAATCACTTTTTTCATTTCATTATGGTAAGGCGCTGCTGCTTGCTCAACAAGGGCTAATGTATTTTTGTCAGCTGGATATAATGAGGGATCGACGTCCATTAATTCATATTCGTAGGAAGCCATTTTACCATCCTTCACTTTAATATCTAGCTTGCCTAAGAAAGATCCAAATGCACCACACTCTATTACTTTGGTGAATTTACCTTGAATAGGCACACGAACTCTTTCATGTGTGTCTGCACCCAAAATAAAATCTGCGCCTTCTACTCTAGGATCGTTTGCTAAACCAACTTGTTGCGCTAATCCCATATGTGTGACTACAAAAATAATACCACATCCCTCTACCTCTTTTAAGTATTTAATATATTTTGCTACATTGTCTGTAGCATGCGTAAAGCTAATACCTTCGCTATATGCAGGGGACTGTCGCTTAGGTACTAAATGATCTGTAAATCCTATAAAGCCAACTTTTGCACCTGCAATATATTTGATCCAGTAAGGAGGATAAATTAGTAAACCGTTTTCTGCATCATTTGTTTTGTGCCACATATTTGCACAAATTTTTGCTGCAGTAGAATGCCCCATATCATAGAGCATCTTTTTCTTTTTATAAACTACCTCCCAATTGCCAGGTAAAATTAAATCGTAATTAAAAGCATTCATTAGTGGAATAAGTGCTTCCCCTTCTGACAAAGAAGCCACGGCATGACCATGAAAATAATCTCCCCCATCGTATAAAATATTTTGAGGATGTTGTAACCTCAATTGATCGATCATTGTTTTTAAAACAGCAAGTCCACCTCTTTTTTTATAGACAGCTTTGCCATCCTCCCAAAAGAATTCATCATGCGTATGTATTTGTGCATGTAAATCAGTTGTAATAAAAATACTAAACTCATTCAGGGCTTGTTGT
>CAZAOF010000001.1:49829-69339 GCA_964486665.1 uncultured Sediminibacterium sp. | reverse complement strand
CACTCGCATTTGCTGGAGTACTGATTGATATAGCGGCAGGGATACCCATGCCCAATACGGCTGCGTTTTTTAAAAAATTTCGACGATCAGCATTTTTATTTTTCATAAAGTCATTCAATTGAGTATGGAAAATCCACTTATTTCGCAATAATTTAAGTGACTTTTATCACAATCTTCGCTGATTCGACCTAAACTATTAGAAATGAAAATTCAAGATAAAGTTAAAATGCCCCATATCTGCTTTGTTGATATAGTATTTGGGTTCATTATAGGTATTCCCAACGGCTTCTTTGTAAAAGTAAATTAATTGAGCTTCCCAGCCTTTCCAAAATCCTGAAAATGCATAGCGAGCGTCTAGATTATATTGTCTATAACTTGGAAAACTGTATTTATTTAGCGCAAAGTCTTTAATATCCGGCAAATCATAATAACCCAAGCCTAGGCTAATAACAAGTGGCAACCTAGCTGACGTATATTTTGATTTAAGTACATAGGCGTTTACATCTCCCATGCCTTCGTTTCGTTCTCCCAATAAAAAAGTATAAAATGGATCTCGTCCCCATTCTCTAGGCATGAGGTAGCGGCCATGTTTGGTGATCCTTGTGTAATTGACAGAATGGTCCCAATTGCCTTCTTTTTTTCCTAATCTACCCCCCAGTACTAAAGATTGTTGACTAGGATTAAAATAGGTTTTTTCTATAGCCTCATTCCCGCCCATTTGAATAGCTTGTTGTGCGATGAATTGAAATCCATAATAATAAGGCGAATGTTGAGATGGAGATTTGTCATATTGCAGCATGCTGCTGTTAAAAATTGCTTCAACGTATTGATTCCATAATTGAAGCTTATGGTTTTTAAGTAAGGTTAACTCTGCGCCAAATAAACCAACGCCCTTGGACTCAAGATTGTTTTTATATCCCGACTTTGTGCCATCTAGGTTTACGCCTACTGAATAGAGACCAATAGATTCACCTGTTTTATACCACTCCACGGTACTTCTGGGAGAAAAGCGATTTAACCACCCGCCATAAAATTTATTTTCTTTGTTTTTAAATTGTCCCCAAAGTCCTTGAACTTCCGTTGGGCGCATCCTCCCATCTTGTAAATTGATAAAAGGAGTATTTAATAACTGTTTGCCTAAAGTTAGGGTTAACTTGTTTTTTTTATATGCTATGTATAATTCCTCTAAACGATCAATATCAGTTTTATTTGAAGGATCTGTGATGTCAAATAAGCCAAGCTCGTATCTGTTTAATGTGCCCGAAAGAGGATGAGGTTTGGTTAAATCTGTTGAGAACGCGTCGTACACAAAAAAGCCACTCACCCCCACTTGAAAATTATAGACTGGTTTGGAAATAAATTGAATACCGCCCCCTATCGCATAAGCGTATTCAACAGTACTATTTTTATTATAAGTGCTACTATAAAATGACCTAAGATGTCCGTGCATAGTGCCCATTTGAAACTTAGATAGCAAGCTTGTACTATCTTTTTCTTTATTGGACTTCCCCCAAAGTTTTGGGTCTTCATTTAATTCTTGGTGTTGAGCTGATGCGTTTAGTAAGCACAAAAGACTACCCGCCACACTCAAAATGAATGGCTTTAACATGGCTAAATTTTTGTAGTGTTAGTGTCCTCCTCCAGTTGGAAAAAATAATTGCTGGGCGATAATGTACAATCCCATGACTAACACAAACCATCCAAATCCGGTTTTGAGTTTATTGCCATCTATCTTTTTACTTAATTTGTCGCCGATGAATATGCCGGTTATAGCCAATGCGGTAACGGATAATAACAAAGTCCAATCCATCGTTCTATTTCCTAAATCGCCCGTGAAGCCAATTAAGGATTTCGCTGCAATGATTAATAGGGAAGTACCAACTGCTTGTTTCATTGGTAGTTTACTTAACATTACCAATGCGGGAATAATTAAAAATCCACCACCAGCACCCACAAGTCCTGTCAAAACGCCTACTAGTGCTCCTTCTAACAAGATCATTGGATAATTGAATTTTTGCTCTCCTGCTTCTACTTCTTCTTTACTTGCTTTAGAGCGAATCATAGAAAAAGAGGCTGCTACCATTAATACAGCAAACAGCATCATCATTAATAAAGACTTGGTTATTGCAATACCCGCAAATTCTCCAAGTTCAGAAGGAATAGCAGGCACTAAGAATTTTCTAGTTGCATAAACTGATGCGATTGAGGGAATGCCAAATATGATCGCTGTTTTTACATTAACAAACCCCTGCTTGTATTTTGGCCAAGCACCTACTAAGCTACTTGCACCAACAATAAATAAAGAATAAGCGGTGGCTAAAACTGGATCTACATGAAAAAGGTACACTAATACAGGTACGGTTAAAATACTACCCCCTCCGCCAATTAATCCAAGAGAAATGCCAATTAAGATCGAAGCTACATATCCTATAATTTCCATGATTTATTATTTGACACAAAGGTGCTTTTATAAAAATAAAAGGTAGGTGATAAATGTCACCTACCCAAGTATTTAGTTCATTTATTGCCCTTTTAAAATGCTAGTGCTTACATTTTTCCTTTTAAGATCTGTGTCCAGTATAAAAATGGAAGGATATATCTTTTTAAAATAAACATACTCCATCTTTCTTTTGCTTGATTGAAAGGAAAGGTTTCTTGAGGATTGTTGTCGTAGTCGAATTCTGCTAAAATCAATTTTCCGTATCCGGTGATCAAAGGACAACTACTATAGCCGTTATAAGAACCTGTCAATGCACTTTTTTTCATCAAAGACAAAAGGTTTTGAACTAAAACAGGAGCTTGTTTTCTGATGGCTGCGCCTGTTCTACCGGTTGGCAGCGAAGATGCGTCACCAAGAGAAAAGACATTGTCATATTTAACATGTTGTAAACTATGTTTGTCAACGTCTACCCATCCAGCAGCATTGGCCAACGGACTCTGTTTCACAAAATCAGGGGCAGATTGTGGAGGTGTTACATGTATCATTGAATAGTCGATCCAAGTTTCTACCTCTTTGTTTTGCTCACCAAACCCGACGAACTTAGCTCTTTTATTTGCCCCATCTATCTCTACTAGTTTATTGAAATAATGCTCCTTAATTTTGAATTTAGCAATCACTTTTTTGAGCGCATCTTCGAATTTTTTTACGCCAAATAATTTAGTTCCGCCAGACCAAAACTCAACACTGATATTATTTGAAAGTTGATTTTTCTTAAAATAATCAGCTGCGATATACATGATTTTTTGAGGGGCACCACCACATTTAATAGGCGTATGCGGACTTGTAAAAATCGCTTTTCCAGATTTAGTTTGTTTTAGGCACTCAAAAGTGTAGGGTGCAGTATCAAAACTATAATTTGAACAAACGCCGTTTTTTCCAAGATTTTCTTTTAAACCTTTGATCTCACCCCAGTTTAATTGAATGCCTGGCGCGACAATTAAATAATCGTATGCGACTGCTATTCCAGATGCTAACGTAACAGTGTTATTATCTGGCTGAAAGCTTGCTACAGCTTCCTTAATCCAATGCACCCCTTCTGGCATGACTTCTGCTTCTGATTTTTCGGTGTCTTTAATATCATAAAAACCTCCACCTACCATGGTCCATGCAGGTTGATAGTAATGTTTTTGGGAGGGTTCAATAATGGCAATAGCTAAGCTTCGGTCTTTTCTTAATAATTGCGCAGCAACAGAGATGCCCGCATTGCCACCACCAACAATCACAATTTGATGTTTTATACTCATACTATTTAATTTACAGTATAAATGTAATAGATAATCAATAGAAATAATGTGATTATTATCACCTAGGTCCACCGGCTCATTCTTTATTTTTATGTATAAACACAAACAATGAATCAATTTTGGAATCAGCGTTACCAAGAAAATGAAACGGTATATGGAAAATCGCCTAATGCCTATTTTAAATCAAAATTAGATGCGTACAAGGCTTCAAGTATTTTATTACCAGCAGAAGGAGAAGGAAGAAACGCAGTTTATGCTGCAACAAAAGGCTGGAAAGTTACCGCCTTCGATTATAGCGAAGCGGCTATGCAAAAGGCCTTAGCCAACGCTAAAGAAAAAAAAGTAGATATAGACTATCGTGTCATAGACCTTGACCATTTTATGGCAGCAAAAAAATATGATGCTATTGGGTTAATATACGTCCACTTATTTCCCAAAGAAAGAGCTGTATTTCATCAAAAAATAATGGATAGCTTAACGCCTGGAGGAGTAGTAATTATAGAAGCATTTTCAAAAGAACAAATCAACAATAATTCAGGCGGGCCTAAAAATATCGAACAGTTATTTAGTGCAGATGATTTGAAACAAGACTTTGAAGGGCTTGATATCATTGAGCTAGAAACTTTGTCTATTATATTAAATGAAGGCCCATTTCATCAAGGTAAAGCTAATGTAATTCGTATGCTAGCTAAAAAGCCTTTATGATCAAATGATCAAAATCATATGAATTAATATAACTTTTTTTGTTAACGTGATATTTGTCACGCTAATAGGCAGCGGATAATTTCATCTTTGTGTTACAAATAGTTTATTCAAAAAATTAAAAATACAATTATGAAAATCGAACAAATTTACACAGGTTGTTTAGCACAAGGTGCTTACTACATTGAAAGTAATGGAGAGGCCGCTATTGTGGATCCATTGAGAGAAGTAGAACCGTATATTCAAAAAGCAATATTAGATGGCGCCAAAATAAAGTATGTACTTGAAACACATTTTCATGCTGACTTTGTTTCTGGCCATATTGACTTGGCCAAAAAAACCGGAGCAACAATTGTCTACGGCCCTACAGCAGCAGCTGGTTTTGACATGCACACTGCAACTGACGGAGAAATACTGACACTAGGTAAGGTGAAAATTAAAGTAATTCATACACCTGGTCATACTATGGAAAGCACCTGTTTTTTATTGATCGACGAAAACGGAAAAGATACAGCTTTGTTTAGTGGAGATACTTTGTTTATTGGAGATGTGGGACGACCTGATTTAGCACAAAAAGTAAAAGCAGAACTAACAGAAGATATTTTAGCAGGACATTTATTCGATTCTTTAAGGAACAAAGTGATGCCACTGGCAGACGATATTATTGTTTATCCGGCACACGGTGCTGGATCTGCTTGCGGTAAAAATATGAGTAAGGAAACTACCGATACATTAGGCAATCAGAAAAAAACAAATTATGCATTAAATCCTTCAATGACTAAAGAAGAATTTAAAACAGCAGTATTAGACGGATTGGTAGCCCCTCCAGGATATTTTCCTTTAAACGTATTGATGAATATTCAAGGATATGATAGTATAGACAAAGTTTTGGAGAGAGGTCAACATGCGTTGAGTCCAAAAGCATTCGAAGCTGCAGCAAATGAAACAGGTGCTTTAGTTTTAGACACAAGGGATGCCCAAACATTTGCTAAAGGGTTTATTCCAAATTCAATCAATATTGGTATTGATGGAAATTTTGCACCATGGGTAGGGGCAATGATTCCAGATATTAAACAGGAAATATTATTGGTAACAGATGAGGGCAGGGAGGAAGAAGTTATTACGCGTTTAGCCAGAGTTGGCTATGATTTTACGATTGGATATTTACAAGGTGGATTTGAAGCCTGGAAAGCTGCAGGAGAAGAAGTAGATACCATTCAATCAATTAGTGCTGACCAATTAGCGGATATCATTAAAAAAGATCCAGCAGCAAAAATTCTTGACGTAAGAAAAAAATCAGAACATTTTAGTGAACATATTATTGATAGCGAAAATGCACCATTGGACTTTATCAATGATAGCATGGCTCAAATTGATAAAAAGAAAACTTACTATGTACATTGTGCTGGTGGCTACAGGTCAATGATTTTTGTTTCTACTTTAAGAGCAAGAGGTTTTACTAATTTAGTCGATGTTCAAGGAGGTTTCACTGCATTAAAAGACAGTGGTAATTTTAAAATCTCTAATTATGTATGTCCATCTACATTATTATAAAAATAACAATCAATAAAATCATGGGCAGCGTAGTCTGCCCTTTACTAAAAAATAAATAAATTATGGAAAATGTAATTAATGCGATCAAAAATAAAACAGCTACTGTGATTGACGTAAGAAGTCCTATGGAATTTGAATCTGAGCACTTTCCGGGCGCTTTAAATATTCCCTTAGAAGAGGTTGCTTTTAAGGTTACTGAAATTAGTTCAATGCCTAAGCCTATTGTTGTGTATTGTCGAAGTGGTAATAGAAGTGGAATGGCAAAGACATTGCTCAATCAACAAGGACTTACAGAAGTGTTTAATGGGGGCGGTGTTTATGATATGTTAAGCATCATAAGCAATTAAAGTGTTATATTGTAGTGTCAAACATCAGTTATTCTAATACCATTACAATGAAAAAAATAGCAAAGTCAATTACTACAGTATGCCTCTTATTTCTAGTTTTATTATCTACTAAAACAATTGCACAAGAGCAACACAAAATCCATAAGGTAGTGATGCAATTAAATTCAGCCGACACGGCCACTTGGTCTGGGGTAATTGGTAATATTAGAAATTTTCACAAAGAATGGCCGGGTAAAGTACAAATTGAGGTGGTTGTTCATGGTAAGGCACTGAATTTTTTAGTTGCATCAAAATCACATTTAATCAATGATATTGAAACCATGACAAAAAAGGGAGTAGTCTTTAGTGCTTGTGAGAATACGATGAATAAATATGGCATAAAAAAAGAGATGCTTATTCCATCTGTAAGTTCTGTTCCGTCTGGTGTTGCAGAATTAGTCATCAAGCAAGAGGAAGGATGGAGTTATTTAAAAACAGGATTCTAAATTCAGCATAAACGAATCTATTTAGCCTCAGGGCTTTACTATAGAATTTAATAAAAACGCAGTCAATTTGACTGCGTTTTTATTTTTATGTATTACCTTCCAACACGATTTAAAATATATGGACAAAGAAGCATTAAACTATCACGCAAAAGGAAGACCTGGTAAAATAGAAGTCAAACCAACCAAAGAAACCACGACTCAAAAGGACTTGGCATTGGCCTACTCTCCTGGGGTTGCTGCTCCTTGTTTGGCTATAGAGTTAGATGCCAGTAAGGTATATGATTACACCACAAAAGGAAACCTTGTGGCCGTTATTTCCAATGGAACAGCTGTGTTGGGCCTTGGTGATATAGGCGCACTGGCAAGTAAACCAGTAATGGAAGGAAAGGCAGTATTGTTTAAAATATTTGCAGATATAGATGTGTTTGATTTAGAATTAGACACTAAAGATGTAGAAGAGTTTATTAGAACGGTAACCATTTTAGCTCCCACTTTTGGGGGTATTAATTTGGAAGATATTTCTGCGCCAGATTGTTTTGAAATAGAAGAAAGATTAAAAGAGGCGTTAAATATTCCGATCATGCATGATGACCAGCATGGCACTGCAATTGTAAGTGCAGCGGCTTTATTAAATGCATTAGAATTGACAGGCAAAAAAATTACTTCAATCAAAGTAGTCATCAATGGAGCAGGCGCAGCCGCTACTTCTTGTGCAAGTATCTATTTAGCATTGGGTGTGCAACGTGAAAATTTATTCATGTTTGATTCAAAAGGATTAATTCATACTGATAGAGATAATTTAGACGGAAGAAAAAAATTATTTACAAATCAAAACATGCCCGCTTCATCTAGTTTAGAAGAGGTCCTAGTTGGGGCAGATATGTTTTTAGGTTTGTCTAAAGCGGATATTTTAAACGAAGCTATGTTGCAATCCATGGCGAAAGACTGTATTGTTTTTGCATTAGCCAATCCAAACCCTGAAATTAGTTATGAAAAAGCAGTTCTTGCAAGGCCAGATATAATTTTTGCCACCGGAAGAAGTGATTATCCTAACCAAGTGAACAATGTGTTAGGCTTTCCTTATATTTTTAGAGGTGCCTTAAATGTGCGTGCTACAAAAATTAATGAAGCCATGAAATTAGCTGCGGTTCACGCTTTAGCTGAATTGACCAAATTGCCCGTTCCTCAGGATGTAATAGACATATACGGTGGTGAGCCGATTGTCTTTGGCCCCCACTATATTTTACCTAAACCTTTTGACAACAGGCTTTTGGAAGTGGTTTCAAATGCTGTATCCAAGGCTGCGATCGAATCTGGAGTAGCCCAATTGAAGGATATTCCAGCCAAGTAAATCAATAAATGACAATTTGCTAGATTTGTGATATTTGTCACAAATATTTGTCTTATTTGTATGCATCTTTGTTTTCTGAATAAGTATGAAACTTATTTAGAAAACCCTTTTGTAACATTATTCATTATTAATAAAAAAAAGCACTATGTTTTTCCAACACGTATACGACAAAAGTTTAGCACAAGCTAGTTATTTCATTGGTTGTCAAAAAGCGGGTGTAGCTGCGGTGATAGATCCAAAACGCGATATTGACACTTATTTAGAAATTGCGAAACAAAATAATATGCAAATCACGCATATTTTTGAAACGCATATTCATGCCGATTTTTTAACGGGTTCTCGTGAATTAGCTGCAGTAACTGGAGCTAAAATGTATTTATCAGATGAGGGTGGCGAAGGATGGGAGTACGAATTTGCGCACGAAGGATTAAAGCACAATTCAGAATTGATGGTTGGAAATTTGAAAATTCAAGTATTACATACCCCTGGTCATACTCCAGAGAGTATTAGTTTTTTATTGACAGATACTCCAGCTAGTAAGGAGCCTGTTATGTTATTTACGGGTGACTTTGTTTTTGTAGGAGATATTGGCCGTCCTGATTTATTAGAAAAAGCAGCAGGCATTGTGGGTACACAAGACAAGGGTGCAGAACAAATGTACCAGTCTATTAATTTATTTTCGGACTTGCCTGATTTCATTCAAGTATGGCCTGGACATGGTGCAGGATCTGCTTGTGGTAAAGCATTAGGAGCTGTGCCAAGCACTACAGTGGGTTATGAGAAAAAAAGAAACTGGGCTTTCCAGTATGGCGCAGATAAGGCAGGTTTTGTTCAGTTTCTATTAACAGATCAACCAGAGCCACCTAAGTATTTTGCAAAAATGAAGGAATTGAATAAAGTGAATCGCCCTTTATTAACAGAAGTTCCAAAAATTAAAGAACTATCTAGCGCTGACTTAAAAGCTGCCATGGACAAGGGTATTAAAGTGATCGATACAAGAAACAAACTTGATTTTCAAAATGGTTTTATACCAGGAAGTATTAATATACAAGGGAACAATTCATTCTCAACTTGGATGGGTTGGTTTGTTTCTTATGAAGAAAAATTTATTTTAATTGCTGAGCCAAGTCAAGTAGATGATTTAACTAGAAAATTAATGCGCATAGGTTTAGATAATATCTATGGATTTGTTGATGCTGCTAAAATAACTCAAGTGTATACTGGAACTTTATCCAAGTCTTCTATGGTTACCATTGATACAGTGAAAGCAAATAAAGACGCAGAGATTATTGATATCAGAGGTGTTGCCGAATTTAACAGTGGACATATTGCAGGTGCGAAAAATGTGTTTGTTGGAACCTTGTTACAAAATTTAGATAAAGTACCAAAGGATAAACCAGTAATCATCCATTGCCAAGGGGGTGATAGAGCTGCAATCGGGTATTCATTATTGGTTAAAAACGGATACACCAATGTAAGTAATTACAGCGGAGGAATCAATGAGTGGGTAGCCGCTCAACAACCTATAGTGAGCTAGGTGGTCAACAATTTGTTAATCCAATTGTTACATATGAATGAAAGGAGTTAAAAAACAAGATCTGCCTGAAAAAATATGCAAAGCATGTGGTCGTCCATTTAGCTGGCGTAAAAAATGGGAAAGATGTTGGGAGGAAGTTCAATACTGTAGTGAAGGATGTAAAAAAAAGAAACCTAAATAGTCAAATAGCGCGATTCGATGAATCGCGCTATTTTTTTGATGTCTCTATTTTTTCGAAGTCTTTATCTTTCTGATATCTTTATCTTTTTGAGATCTTATTACCGCTAGCCTTTTGCCTGCTACATTTAAATCTAATGACTTCTGAACCTCTTAATACCGAATGCTTGGTTTTTCGAGAGGCCATTCGCTTTCTCCACATTCTAAAACTAGATGGCTTTGAATTGGAGCGCATAAACTCAATGACTTCTTTTTCACTCAATCCAAATTGAAATTGAATAGCCTCAAATGGAGTGCGGTCCTCCCAGGCCATTTCAATGATACGGTCTTTATCTTTTTCTTCCCACTCGGGTTTTAAAATTGGCTCGGCAGGTCTATTTTTATCTATTGGTAAATCAGTCATGAACTTATTTTAAATTTTGTAAAAATATTTCTGCGTTATTAAGATGATTGGCTCTTTTTTCTTCTGGCATTTTATCCCAGGTGCTTAATAACATAGCCCATCTTGGATTTTTTGAAAATACGACCCTTTGTTTGGATAGAAAACGCCAGAATAATCCATCCCATGTTGCCTGCCACTCGCCTTTGGGGAAATCACCCATCTTCATCAAATAGTTCGAACCACAAATATAGGGCTTAGTGGTAATCATGCCACCGTCTGCAAATTGAGACATACCATATACATTGGGCACCATTACCCAGTCGTAAGCGTCTATATACATTTCCATGAACCATTGATAGACATCGTCAGGTCGAATCTCGCATAATAACATAAAATTACCCAAGACCATTAGTCTTTCAATGTGATGATTGTATCCTGATTCAAGCAGCTTTTTAATACTTATATCTATGGGTGCTATACCGGTTGTGCCATTATATAAAGACGAGGGCATTTTTTTTGTGAATCCCCAAAAATTCTTTGTTCTTTGTTGACTACCAATTTTTCGGTAAGTTAATTGTACAAATTCTCTCCATCCCATAATTTGTCTTACAATTCCTTCTATACTATTTATAGGCGCTTTTGCTTCCCCATGTGCTTTTAATAAAATAGCTAAAAATGTTTGTGGCTGTATAAGTCCAACATTTATTAAGGGACTCAATACACTATGAAATAAAGTTTTTTCTGCCACCATCATTGCATCTTCATATATGCCAAATTGGTCGAGCTTTTCTGCAATGAATTGCTCCATTGCTATTTTAGCATCGGCGTGGGTTACTGGATAATAAAGTGCTTTATTGTTTACATTAAATGGTGCATCGGATTTTCCAGGATTATTTTTAAAATTTGCTTTTACATAATTTTCAGCCTCTTGAATAAATTCGTTGGTTTCAAAAAAATGTATTGTAGGTATGGGTGTATTTTTTGGAATTTTTTTTCTGTTCTCTACATCAAAGCTCCACTGCCCACCTACGGGACTTCCGTCTTGTTCAATTAAAATATTTCTTTGTTTACGTTGCTCCGTATAAAAACTTGTTTGGAAATAGGTTTTTTTGTTTCCAAGTAATTGAACATCTTCAGGGAGGTTATTAAAAAAATTTGGACTTGGCAAGTAGACTAATTCGATTTCATTTTTAGCACAGGCATTTTTTAATTGCTTATCCAATAAATAGTCACAGGGGTCAAATAATTTAATTTTATTAATCCCTGATTTTGAAAGTGATTTTATTAAATTACTAATATTGCTTCTTTCGTCCTTTGCATCGACATAATCACAATTGAACCCTTTTTTTGTTAATTGTTGAGTATAGTATTTCATAGACGCCCTATGAAATAAGATTTTTTGTTGATGGAATTGATATTGTAAAAAAAATAGATCAGATTCAATAATATAAAAATCACCCCCTTCTGCACCTAATTCGGATTGATCATACAGTTGATGTGGGAAAACGAGTTGAACTTGCATCTATTTTAAACATTTTACAGCTAAAATTGTTCATTGAGTACGATCATTAATACAATTACATGAACCTTTCGTACTTGACGCTTTTGGATGAGGTGAAAGCTTATCATCCTGGGAAATACCATTCCTCCAGAAACTATATTAATGGAGCCGTGACTGCATGGTCGCCCTATATTTCTAGAGGCTTTTTAAGCCCGGTAACAGTGATGGAACAACTTAAAAGCAAGTACAATAAGCAGGAGTGGATTGGATTCCTACAACAAATGGCTTGGAGGGAATATTTTCAGCGGGTCTGGCAGCATAAAGGTGATTTGATTTTACAAGACCTAAAATCTACACAGTTAAATGTTGTTTTAAAGCAGGTTCCTTTGCCAATTAGTAATGCCTCAACAGGTATTCATGTATTGGATGACGCTATAGAACAATTATATAAAAAGGGTTATCTGCACAATCATTTGAGGATGTATTTAGCGATGCTGCATTCGAATATTTTTAAGGCTGCTTGGTTGCCAGGAGCAAAATGGATGTATGCGCATTTATTGGACCACGACCCTGCAGCTAATTTTTTAAGTTGGCAGTGGGTAGCTGGTACTTTTAGTAGTAAGCAGTATGTAGCTAATCAAGACAATATTAATAAATACACTTCTACAAATCAAGCAGGTACCTTTTTAGATACAGAGTATGAAAATTTACATAAGGCAATTTTTGATGCAAATGGCCAACCTGTGTTGAATCGGACAACAAATTTGAAAGCGCCATTTGATCAACCCTATATAGTTGACACGAGCAGTATTTTAAAGAATATAATTGCCGCAAATTCAGCTCAAAAATTCGACCTAAATAAAATAGACCTAGATCGGCCAGTTTGTGTGTACAATAGCTTTAATCTTGATCCATTGTGGCATGCAGACCAAGAAGTGAATCGTATTCTATTATTGGAACCCGATCATTTTACTACCTATCCAGTTACAGAAAACGTATTGCAATTTGTTGTTGATTTAGCTAAAAACAATTTACCGCATCTTCAAATATTTGTTGGAAGTTTTGAAGCACTATTAGTAGCGTTAAATAATTCGAAAGGACTAGTATACTTTAAAGAACATCCTACCACAGCTCATTATAAAGGTATTAGAGAAGGGAGGGATTGGCTATTCCCAGAAGTCAATGGATATTATCCCAGTTTTTTTGGCTTTTGGAAAAAATGCGAAAAAATTTTAAAATAAAAAGAGGGTCCCGCTTTAGCGGGACCCTCTTTTTATAAATCAGTATAGAGATTTATTTTAGTACTATGATTTTTTTAGTACTGTAAATTATTTCTTTCGTTCTATATCTCTATTTAATTCATCAATATCTACTGATCGCTCTGTGTGATCGCCTAACAAATATTTAGAAAAATAATCTGCAGTTCTCCAGAACCAGTATTCATTCATATCTCCGAAGCTATGTCTTTGAGTTGGTAAGATCAACATATCAAAGCGCTTGTTCGCTTTAATTAATGCATTAACAACCCTTAAAGTGTTTGCAGGGTGAACGTTATTGTCTATTTCACCATGGATTAATAATAATTTTCCTTTTAAGTTTTTAGCTAAATCAGGGTTCTTGTCAATCATATAACTGAAAGTAGTATCTCCTTTTTCTGAAATATTTTCTTTCACGCCATGGTGTTTTTCACTCCACCATCTATTGTACACACTATTATCATGATTGCCTGCATTACTTACGGCTACTTTAAAGATGTCTGGATAAACCAACATTGCTGCAGTACTCATGAATCCACCGCCGCTATGACCATGAATTCCTACTTTGTTTCTGTCAATAAAAGTGTACTTATCTGCTAATTGCTCGATCGTTGCTTTTTTATCTGCTAATCCATAGTCTCTTAAATTGCCATAACCATAATTATGGTACCACTTGCTTCTAGCTGGGTGACCACCTCTATTGCCTAAAGTAACCACAACAAATCCAAGTTGTGCTAATCTATCAATACGGTCCATACCCTTACTAAATGTCTTGTTCACCGATTCGGTTTGAGGACCAGGGTACACATATTCAATGATAGGATACTTCTTAGTACTATCAAAGTCATAAGGCTTGTACATTACACCGTATAAATCGGTAATGCCATCATCCGCTTTAACTTTAAAAGTTTCTGGAAACTTATAACCAGTAGCAAATAAGTTTTTCAAGTCAGCAGTTTCTAATTCCATTAATTTTCTACCATCAGCGCTATGTAAAGTAGCTACCGGTGTAGTGTTTACTCTAGATGCATTATTAACAAAGTATGTTTTGCTATCATTTAAACTAAAGCTATTATCAAAATTACCGGCATTTAATAATTGTAATCCTGTTCCATCTAAATTAATTTTATACAAGTGCATGTAATAAGGATCTTCTTTTCCACCACCACTTAATGCCTCTTTTCCATTAGCAGCAAAATAAACGACTCTTTTGGCTTCATCTACGCCAACTACTTCTTCTACGTGCCAAGCACCTTGTGTAATTTGATTTTTTAAATTACCCTGTCCGTCATATAAGTAAAGATGCGCCCATCCGTCACGCTCACTCCATTCAATTAATTCAGCACCATTTTTTAATAACACGGGCTTTTTAATTTCAATAGATGTATTCATTGATTCCGCAACTACTACTTTCACTTCCCCAGTAATTGTATTTACCACACATTGATCTATCTTTTTTAAATCACGACTCGTTCTTGCAAGGTAAAGTTGTTCGTTTGTTCCCAACCAAATCATAGGCTTAAACTCGTCATCTCTTGTATTGACAGCAGTTGTTTTATTCCATAAAGCAATGTCTTGATCTTTGTATTGTGACACATTGATTTCTTTATGCGTCATAGTAGTCATATCTACTAACATTAAATGATCTACCGGCGCTTCTTTTTCACCTGGCATCCAGTACTTATAAGTTTCTAATGTAGGTCTTGGGTCTGCGATACTATTGATCACCCATAAGTCTTTAACTTTTCTATTGTCAACTTTCACAATAGCAAGTTGTTTGCTATTTTCACTCCAATAGCCAAATGCAGATTTTCTTTTGTTTTTATTCTTCTCTGCGTCAACATTGGTTTCGCCACCTTCACTATACCAGCTAAAATGCTGAATACCGTCTTTGGTAATAGCTGTTTCTACAATGGTACTATCTTCTTCATTGATCAAAGCTTTTTCATAATTCGCTTTGTCCATAAAGTATAAATTATTATTTCTACCAAACACTATTTTGGTTTGATCTGGAGAAATATTAGCCCAGCTAGGCTTTCTCTTTGGTTTAGTAAATCCAACTAATTCATTTAATTGAGCAGTAGCTAAATTGTATTCAAAGTAAAATACTTTTTTAATCTTTTCAGCTTTCCCGTCTTTTTTAGGCCCTGGCTTATCTATATCAATACTGCTTTTTACTTCAAATTGAATCCAGCTTTCATCTTTAATAAACTTTAAAGAATCAATTGGAAGGTGTTGAGCATCAAATGGATCTTTGATGATTTTTGTTAAAGAAGCTGCAAGTTGTTCTTTGTCAAACATTGCCTTCTTCTCGTTTTTTACTGGGTCTACAATCATCCACTGCTTCCCCTCACTTGTTTCATACACATACCAAAACTTATTGGATTGTTTAAGCCAATGAGGATCAACTGATAAAGAGAAAATCATTTTATCCAATTTCTTTGGAGAAAATCTTGCTGCTAGATCATAATTGGCTTTTTGTTGTCCAAAAATGAAAAGGGGTAGAGCAAGCAATACTAAAAAAAGTTGTTTACGCATAGTTATTTATTAAGTGCAGAAAATTAAGTCATTTTTTTGAATTATAACTTAATTTGTGATGAATAGAACCCTATGAAAAAATCACCTATTTGTCTCTTAATTATTGCGTATTTTTTTACGACAATATTGACTGCACAAACAAACACTCAGTTTAAACCTGCCTATTTTGCAGATGAAAATAGAAAAGCAAAAGTCAATGCTGCTATGCCAATGGTGTCCAAGTTAATTCATGACTATGCTACCAAAAATCACTTTCCCGCTTATGCTTTTGCTGTTGTATTAGACGGGGAGGTATTGTATCAAAAAGCAAGTGGATGGGCAAATATTGAAGAAAAAATTCCAGCCAATGAGGAGACGATGTTCCGTATTGCTTCTATGTCTAAAAGCTTTACTACCATGGCGATACTCCAATTGAGAGATGCGGGAAAACTAAAATTAGATGACCCTGTAAGTCAATATATTCCTGCAATGAAGGAGCAAGTCTTGACCAAGGATGGTGCACCGATTACTATTCGTCATTTAATGTCACACCAAGCTGGTTTTCCAGAAGACAATCCATGGGGAGATAGGCAATTGGATGATTCAGAAGCCGACTTGATTGCTTTAATTGAAAAAGGGCTTTCGCTTTCCAATACCACAGGAACCAACTATGAGTATAGCAATCTTGGATTTGCGATGTTAGGTTATATCATTCATCAGGTTTCCGGATTGACTTATGACGCGTATATTAAAAAGGCAATTTTAGATCCATTGGGTATGGAACATACCACCTATGAGTACACCGCTATTCCAAAGTCAAATTTAGCAAAGGGTTATAGGACAATTAAGGGTAATTGGGTAAATGTACCCTTATTGAAAGACGGGATTTATGGCGCAATGGGAGGGATGATTACGTCTATAAAAGATTTCGCAAAATATGTTGCATTACATCAAGCCGCATGGCCTGAACGTAATGAATCAGAAAACAATGTGATAAAAAGAAGTACAGTGAGAGAAATGCATCAACCCTATACCTTTATTGGTTTAAACCCTAATTATCAATTTCCTTCTGGAAAGAAATTAGCCACCACTACTAGTTACAGTTATGGTCTAAACTGGATGCACGATGCAGAAAATAAAACAAGTATTGGACATAGTGGCGGCCTTCCTGGTTTTGGAAGCAATTGGCGTTTTTTACCAGCCTACGGGCTGGGGGTTGCTTTTTTTGCAAATCATACATATGCACCTACTTCAACAATTAATTTAATTGTATTAGATACTTTAGTACAATTTGCAAAGTTGCAACCAAGACAAGTTGCCGTATCCGCCATACTTGAGCAAAGACAAAAAGAACTGGTGCAAGTAATTCCAAGTTGGATAAATATTCCTCCAATCTTTGCAGAAAACTTTTTTGATGATTATTTAATCGACGAACTAAAAGCAGATGCTAAGCAATTATTTGAAAAGGCTGGAGCTATTACTTCAGTAGGGAAAATGATTGCAGAAAATCAATTGAGAGGATATTGCATTCTTGAGGGGTCAAAACAAAAATTAAAATTAAGTTTTACATTAAGTCCGGAAAATCCGGCGCTAATTCAGGAGTATCATCTTGAATTGCTTAAATAATTTATTATACTTTAAGCATATTGTCAATAGCATTGAAAAAACAAAATACGATAGTAGGTACTTTATTGTGGAACAATCATTTTTATGGTATCTGTATAGCAGCCCTATCAATTTGTTCTAGTCTTACTTTGACAGATCATCTCCCATCTTTTTGGTTTTTAATGATTGTCTATTTTGCTACTGTAGCATATTATACAAATGCATATTTCAACGAGGCAATGAATGAATCTAATCAGGATAGAGCAAAATGGTATCAATTTCATCATGCATATTTGAAAAAAAGACAATGGTTGTTAGCCTTCATCTTGTTGACTTTCATCTTTTTCAGCGTCATTAAATATCCGGCTCTTTTAGAGGTTAATTTACTGAGTATTTTCGTTTTAGTTATTAGTGCCATTGGCTCTTTTTTATATAATCGAACCAATTTTAAAAAATACGGGTTGGCTAAATCGGCAGTTATTGCTTTTGTTTGGACAATAATGGGAGGATACTTGCCACTTTATTTTAATAGTAAAATGGGATACGAATCAAGTCTTACTATTTCTTTACAATTTGTTTATTTAATCCAAATGTTCCTGTTTATTTTTCTTTTAGCAGTCATATTTGATATTAAAGACATGAAAATTGATCAATTAAATAAAATCAAGACGATTCCAATTCAAATTGGAATCAATCATATTACCCAAAAATTGATTCTGCCCATTTTAACGCTTTATATTTTTTTAGATATACTCCAATTTAGACAGTCTCATTTAACGCCTTTTGTTTGGATTTGGTATTGCATGTTTTATCTAGTCGTTTACTTTGCTTCCAAAAGAGCCATCCATGAAAAATCAATCGTAAACAGTATATTTTTGATTGATAGTTTAATGATTGTAAGAGCTTTAATCGGCATATTCACTTGGTATTGGGCACATTTTTCATGATTTTGAAAAAGGCAATTTGAACCAAATGATTAATACTGTAGTTTTGTGAGCGCCTATCATTCAGAGTGGCCAATTCAAAAAACGAAATGATGAAAAAATTATTTTTTGTTTTAACTTTTTTTCTTGCTTCTACATGTTTTGCTGCATCTATAGACAAATCTCGTGATTACTATATTACACAGGTATACCATTGTAGTACTACAAGTCAGCTAGAAGCAATTGATGTGTATTTAAAAAATAGCTACTTACCTCATTTACACCAATCTGGTATTACTAACGTAGGTGTATTTGAGCCAATTACAAATGACACTGCTAAGGACAAGACAATCATGGTATGGATACCAATATCAAGTTTACAGCAATTAGATAAGTTAGATCAATTTAAAGAAGCTATTGATCCTTTGAAGCCAAATGAATTACTGAGTTTAACAACCACAAGTAGCAGCTTGCCATACAATAGACTGGAGACAATTATTTCTAAGTCGTTTAAGTTTCAGGGTCAATTTGTAAAAAAAACAAGCTTCCAAAAATCTCCAGAGAATATCTATGAGTTTAGAAGTTATGAAAGTCCAGATGAAGCGACATTCCTAAAAAAAGTACATATGTTCAATGAGGGAAAAGAGATCGATTTATTTAAAACACTCAATTTTAATGCTTTGTATTACAGCAAAGTGATTGCTGGCAGTACAATGCCTAATTTAATATACATCACAAGGTTCAGCAGTCTTGCTGACAGAGAAGCGCATTGGAAAAGCTTTGTTGAATCAGCTGCATGGAAGCAAATGAGTACTTTGCCTGAGTATTTGAATACGGTTTCAAAATCAATTATTATTTTAATGCGTGCAAAAGATTATTCGGACTTATAGGTTTTAACTTTTTAATAAACAAAAAAAGCACCAGCCCCCCGGCTAGTGCTCTTTTTGTTTAGCTCAATTCAACTTTATTTTATTGGTCTTTTTCTGCGCATCATTTCGTTGCGCATTTTGTTTAGTAATTCTCTGTCTACTTTTAGTGCAAGATTAACTCTGTCTTCTGTTTTTAAGATTGGCATTAAGTCTTTCTTGAATTTTTTCCTCACGTTTAAAATAGCTTCTTGAAACTCAATCTCGTCGTCTTTTTTTTCTTGCATCAAGCGACGACTAGCTTCTTTTTGTTCATTATATACTGGCCAAAATTTTTCTGCCTCTGCAGGTGTAAGGTCTAGCTTTTTTGTGATGAATTGAATTCTAAAAGATTCAAGTTGAGCTCTTTGCTCTTTTGTTAATGGTCTTGGAGGTGGCGGCATTTCCATGCCATGCTCTTTGTGCATAGGAGGCCTATGTTGAGGACGCATTGGTGGTTGGGCTTGTACAAACAAGACAGACATAATAAAAGTGAATAAGTAAAGTATTTTTTTCATAAATGT
>CAZAOF010000001.1:0-49729 GCA_964486665.1 uncultured Sediminibacterium sp. | reverse complement strand
TTTGATAAATTGTTTTTATATTAATTGTTGTTGAAAGAAACGTCTGCTCCAGCAGTTTCAATGGCAGTATTCCATTCAACTTCTGCCACTAGTTCATTATTATTTATATAGCCTTCAATCACAGCATCCGGAAGGGCTTCGATTGCTACTATCTCGTCTTTCAACATGGAATTAGTTGCTGATTGATTGTATAAAAGATATCCAGTGGCGACTATTAGCACAACACTTGCTGCAACCATATATTTTTTTTGTGCCCTAAAAATCGAAATGATACTTGCGTTATTTTTAGGAGCAACTAATGCACTTGTTAATTGTTCTTTTGCCTTTATTTTGGCTACTATACGAGCTTCAAACTGATCAAAATACCCCTCAGGCGCCTGATTAGTTTTCGCCTTAAAGCTTTCTAGAGCTGCTTCTAGTTCTTTTGATATTGATTCGTTTTCCATAACATTATTAAGACCCATTTACAGGCCAAAGGTTTAATCGTTTTGAATTAATTCAGTTATTTTTTTAACTGCGTGGTGGTAATTCGCCTTAGAACCACCTACAGTTGTGCCAGTTATAGATGCAATTTTTTCGTAATCGTAATCCTCGAAATACCTTAACATAAAAACAAATCGTTGTTTTTCAGGCAATGCTGCTATTGCGCGTTCTAATTTGATTTGAATTTGAGTCTCTTTTAGTGCATTTGAACTTGCGGGTTGGTCTTCTGCCTGATCTAAGTAGTTTTGCTTTGCTTGACCCTGAAGGCGCTTTCTTTGTGCGATAAAATTTAGGGTTTCATTATAGGCCACCCTAAATAACCAGGTGCTAAAGGCACTTTCTTGTTTAAATCCATCAAGCTTATTCCATACTTTGATCCAGACTGCTTGGGCTATATCATCCGCATCGGCGTGTTCAATTACCATTTTCTTAATTTGATAAAAAACAGTTTCCTGATGCCTTTTTAGTAATTGGGTGAATGCGCCCTCCTTAGAGTCGTCATTTTGAAATTGTATGATAAGTGCTTGGTCTGTCATGCGAGTACAATTTAGACCAAAATAATAGGTAAAAGTTTAATTAAGTTCAACTATTGAATTACATTTTAATGAGGGTCTTCACATATTGATGTATTCCATTTTGTATTCTAATATAATAGACACCTGGTTTTAAATCACTTCCTATTAGTGTGGTACTATTCATGCCAGCATAACTATAAGTTGCATCCACTAATAATTTAATAACTGTTCCAGAGGCATCAAGTAGCTGTACTAAAGTATGTCCACCTTCGGTCTTAAATTCTATCCTAGAAAGCTGTGTAAAAGGATTCGGATAAGCGACAATCATCGCATTTTTTTCAAAAACAGGATTGTTCATCTCGGCCGCACAAGCACTTGCATTGATTAGGTTTAAAGTTGGATATTCTTTTAGCATGATTTGCCTATTCTCTGTTTCTTTTACACAGAACCAATATTTCAAGATAGAATTATATACAGTTCTAAAATCATGTTGATATGGAATATTATCACCAGCTGTTACAGTAGTAGGAATAGTAGGATTGTCTCCAAAAACGCCGCCTCTTACATTTTTACCAAATAAGAATAATGGCGCTGCAGCACCATGGTCTGTACCGCCACTCGCATTGGATTTAATTCTTCTGCCAAATTCAGAATAGGTCATACCAATTACCCTGTCTTCAATCTCCTGATTTTTAATATCATTTTGAAAAGCACCAATAGCTTCTGAAATAGCACCTAGCAAATTAGCATGTGTGCCAGTTGATGTATCTGTTGCTACTGCTTGATTTGCATGCGTATCAAATCCGCCATAATTCACTAAATATATTTTAGTCTTTAACCCGCCTTTTATTAGTCTTGATACAATTTTTAATTGATTCGCAAGACTTGTGTTGGGGTAAACTGCCTGCTGTGTAACTGCATCAGAGGCGGCTTTGATACGAGTTGCGTATTTGTTTGTTTGTTTTGATATCCTTCTGATAAAGCTCAACTCATAACCAGCATTGGTATTGGGAACCGATTGTTCAGTAGTGTCAAATAAGTTATAAAAAGCATTTGGGTCAGAGATGCTCATTCCCATATTTACAAGAGGGCCTTGGCAAGTTAGTGAAGTGATTGAGCCAATTTGAATGGCTAAAGGATCTGTGTCCACTTCATTTGGGTAGTTATCTGGATAACCAGGATAATTACTTTCTAAAAAACGACCAGCCCAACCGGTAGTGAGGTATTCGTTACTATCAGACCCGCTCATCCAAATATCCGTAGCTCTAAAATGTGAAAAGTTGGGCTGCGGGTAGCCAACCGATTGAACAATATCAAGTTGCCCTTCGTTGAAAAGCCTTTGCATAGAAGTCATTGCTGGGTGTAGGCCTGTTGCACTGAATCCGTTTAGAGAAAGTATCTTTTTTTCTGGGATTGCAATATTCGTTCTTGCATTAAAATATTGTCCATATTGGTTCAAAGGCAGAACAGTATTTAAGCCATCGTTTCCTCCATTCAACTGAATAATTACAAGGACTCTGTCATTGTCAACTTTTGCAAGTATTTCTGGATCTACAATACTATGGTTGTTTAACACATGTATTGGATTACCACTTATTACAGTAGGTGTTAACAGGGCAAGACTATTGCGTACAAAATTTCTTCTTTTCATTTAGCTTAATTGATAGTCTGGCAGGTTCATAATATATTTAATCAACGTCTTTAGTCTAGTATTGACCAAATTAAAGTTGATTGTATTTTGATTGGATTGGTAGTTATTCCATGCATCTGTCCAATAGTAATCTGTGGCTTGTCCACTTAATAATAGCTGTTTTTTTAAATTATCTTTTATACTTTGATCCACTTCTGTAGCAATTAAAAGATCGAATAAATCCTTCACTAGCAGATTGGGATCCGAAGGGTTACTTGCTATCGCCTGTACAAATGGAATAGCCTGTATAACAACCCTTCTTCCGTTTCTGGTATAACCTGTTTCAATCATTAGATCGGTAAATTTATTTCGCTTAGGTAAGGTGTCTGCATTAATCCATAGTTCATGAAATTCTGGTGATTGATAATAGGCAGGCCATCCAGCTACATTGGGTGGGTCTGCAAGATTTTGTCCAAGACTAGTGAGTTGACCAACCATATTATTAAAATGCAAGTAAGCATCAGCATAATCTGTAATTGCATTTGGGAAAACTATATTGGTTTTTCGTAAAGTGCCAATGACGTGATCAATTGGACTTTTTATTTGACAGCCAATATAAACTGCATCATAAAAATGAGCACTTTTAAAAAGAGCGGATAAAACAGGCTTGATTTCAAAATTGTTGGATATAAAAATTTCAGCTAATGGAGCGATGATATTTTTTTCGACAGTTTCGTCAATATAATAATAGACAAACCATCTATATAATCTTCTGCAGATGTATTTTGCCGTATCCGCTTTTTCAAAAAGCATATCAATGAGTTCGTCTGTTTCGGTTGCCCCAGCTTGTCCAGTTCTTCCAAGAATTATTTTATTGTTATAGTAGCTAGAAAATTGCTTGTTACCTGTATCGTGCCTATTTGCATCAAAATAGCTATTATAGCTTGCATTGATTCTCCATCCAGTCAGTACTCTTGCCGCAGCTTTTACGTCAGACTCTGTATATTGAACATTGGTGTCTTTCCCAACAGTGAACAACTCTTGTAATTCTCTGCCATAGTTTTCATCAGGAGCGCTTGCTGAATTTAAATAGCCATTTAGGTACCTTAACATACCTGGATCAATAGTGACGGCTTTTACCATTGTTTTAAAATTACCAATAGCATTTGCCCTTAAAGTTGCATGGTGATGGTAGACATAGTTTGCATTAGAGATCGTATCCGCTTCCGTTCCAAAATGATTCGCCCAAAACAAGGTTAACTTCTCTCTGATACTTTTGTCTTGATGAATCATTACTCCAGTCAACCATTTTTTATAATTGGCTCTTCTTAAACTATTAATCGTACCGTCGTTGGTGGGATGGTTGATCCAAGTACTACCTAATGGAACAGCTGGGTCAGTTACATTAGCAGTTGTATAATCATTGAGAGGAGGAGTTGGATAGGATAGGGATGGGTTTAATAATTCGAAAACAGTAGCCTCTAAACCTTTTGCTAAAAATTCTTGAATCTCTGCATGTTTTGCTCCGAATAGCACTCTATTTAATAAATGCGTTGTAGTTTGCTTTGTCCAGGTTCCTTGAAAGGGTTCAAGTCCTAAACTGCTAGAAAGGGGGCTTAGCGGCATGCAGGTTATTTTGTAGCAATTTAGACAAATAGTTAATTCAAAGGTTTAAGGTAGATGCCAATCAATCCGCCTGTCATCATTTTTTTTATTTGCATTCAAAATGAAATTATCTTTAATGTCATTCTAAAACCAACAACATGAAATTGATTAAATTAATATGTATTGCACTGTTAATCCCCTTTTTAGGTATTAGCCAGGTAATAGATAAGGTCATTACGAAGTCAGAAACAGAAAGAATAGAGCGTGTATTAGCGTCAGATGAGATGGAGGGACGTAAAACTTTTAGTCCGGGTATTGACAAAGCGGCTGCATTTATTGCAGCTGAGTTTGCATCCACTGGCCTTAGTTCATTGAATGGAGATAAGCAGTTTTTGCAAAGCTTCTCCATTATAAGACCAAAGTTTTTAAGTTTATCAGCTAGTCTCGATGGCGTAGCAATAGACATGAGACAGGTTATTGTAGTGACTGTTCAGCCTTCAATTGACATCAATGCAACATCGGGATACGCTATAGCTAAAATTAATGCTACAGAAAATTTAAATCAAGCTGCTGGAAAACTCATTAGCGCTAATCGACCAACTATTGTGTTAGTAGATGAAGCACATACACAGAATTTTGGAAGACTGACAAGATTCAAAAATAATTTATCAAGCAATCAGGCAAATATTATTTTTATTTTGACCAATGTAACGCCAACTAATTATACAATACAAGCAACGCATCAAATAGAAAAAATGCCTTTAGCCAATGTGGTTGCTGTTTTGCCAGGCAAATCTTTAAAAAACGAAGTAGTGATTTTTTCTGGACATTATGACCATCTTGGAATAAATAGCAGAAACATGGTGAATGGAGATTCTATTTACAATGGAGCTAATGACGATGCTGCTGGAACTACTGCAATGATTATGTTATCAAAGTATTATAAAGCTTTAAATAACAATGAGAGAACAATTATTTTTGCAGCATTTACTGCCGAAGAAGTAGGTGGATATGGAGCTCAATATTTTTCGAAGCAATTAGACCCATCAAAAGTTGTTGCCATGTTTAATATCGAGATGATTGGCACGGAAAGTAAGTGGGGAAAGAATAGTGCCTATATTACTGGATATGACAAAACGAATATGGGGGAGATTTTACAGAACAACCTCAAAGGTTCTAGTTTTAAATTTTACCCAGATCCTTATACAGAACAAAATTTATTTTATAGATCAGACAATGCCACCCTTGCTAGACTTGGTGTTGCAGCACATACGATCTCTACATCAAAAATGGACGCTGAACCAAACTACCATAAAGCTTCTGATCAGGTGGACACTTTAGATTTAGATAATATGAATGAAATTATAAAGGCAATTGCTTTAAGTGCACAATCTATTGTTGCAGGAAAAGACACGCCTACAAGAGTCGATACCACTCAATTAAAATAACAAGTAGTTGTCTAAAAAAATACCTACTCAAATTATATATATGAAGAAGAAATTTGTGATTTTATTATTGACCATTTGTTTTACAGCTAGTGCACAAATAAAAAACTATTACCCTAGTGCAACAAATTGGGAAAAAAAAGAACCAAGTAGTTTTCGTATAGATAGCGCTTTATTAAATCAGGCTATACAATACGCCTTATCGCATGAAACAAAGTTTCCTAAAAATTTACAGCTTACTCAGGCTATGCAATTTGGTAAAGAGCCATTTTCAGACCCTATTGGGCCAATGGCAAGTAGGGGTCCTGCTGCTGGGGTAATTGTTTACAAAGGATATATCATTGCAGAATGGGGCAACTTGCATTCAGTAGAAATGGTTAACAGTGTTACAAAGAGTATGTTGTCTACTGTCGTAGGCTTAGCTGTTGATAAAGGCTTGATTCATTCAATTGAGGATAAAGTGTATACTTATCTTCCGCCTATTGAAACGAGCACAATAGCTACCACAATTGATCAAAACCCAATTGCACAAACCTCATTTATGTATCCGTTTGAAACAACACATAATAGAAAGATAAGCTGGGATCATCTATTAAGACAAACTAGCGATTGGGAAGGTGTTTTATGGGGTAAACCAGATTGGGCAGACAGGCCATCAGACAAACCAGAGGAGTGGACTACAAGAAAACGTTTTGAACCGGGCACGGTCTACAAGTACAACGATACAAGGGTCAATGCTTTGGCATTAGCTGCAACAACTGTTTGGAGAAAACCATTGCCAGAAGTATTAAGAGAGCAGGTAATGCAACCTATTGGTGCTTCTAATACATGGGCGTGGACGGGCTATAAAAATGCATGGATTATTTTAGATGGCAAGATGATTCAGTCGGTTAGCGGCGGCGGTCATTTTGGAGGCGGCCTTTTTATTAGCGCATATGATATGGCTAGATTTGGTTTGCTTACATTAAGAAAAGGAAACTGGGATGGCAAACAAATTATATCTGAAGACTGGATTAAGCGATCTACCACTCCAACAACTGCTAATACTGGATATGGGTTTATGAATTATTTTTTAAATACAGATCGTAAAATGTATCCATCAGCGCCTGCCACGGCTTATGCTCATATTGGCAATGGAACCAACGCCATTTATGTAGATCCTGAGCATGAATTAGTTGCCGTAATAAAATGGATGGATGACAAATCAATAGACGGATTCTTAAAATTGGTACTTAGTGCAATCCCTAAATAATTTTAAACAATATGAGTTAAAAAAGGCGCTCCATTTTGAGCGCCTTTTTTATGGGGTGGAAATTCGTGGCTTAAATTAATTTCACGCTTTTTGTAATTTGTGAAAACTTGTATAAGAAGCCAACAACAAGCCAAAAAACACAAACGCCATAAGGGTATTATTGATTGGATCGCCTATTGCAATATGAGCTACAGCAGCTGAAATATATAAAATGCCAAATCCAACATAAGCCCATTCTTTTAATCGTGCAGGAACTGCAGGAACAATTAATAATACTAGACCGATCAATTGCCCAATACTAATTTCTAGTCCAAGCCAGCGCGGTATGCCTACGTGTTTAGTGCCTTCAATAGCCATTTCAGAATTCATAAAGATAGCGGAAGATGCAAATAGGCAAATGATACTTGTGGTAACCCAATAAATTATTTTAGTAGTTTTCATGTCTTGGAATTGAATAATTGGTTTTAAATTACAATCAAATTACAAATAGCAAGTCAAATTTTAAAATTTTACTGCTTTAATTTCATATAAAAAACAATTATGTTTAAAAAAATTCTATATATCCTATTTCTGGTATGTGCTTTTCAATTTGTTGTCAAAGCACAGTCGCCCATTGATAAAGTTTCAGTTGATTCCGAAAAAGAAGTGAAGCAAGTCATTCAAAATATGTTTATTGCTATGAAGCAAGTTGATACGACTTTGTTAAAACAATGTTTTTCTGATAAGACAATTTTTCAGACCATATTAAATAAGTCAGAGGGGGCAGAAATTAAAACAGAATCAGTCAATAATTTTATACTAAGTATTGGAAAGCAAACACCCAATGCTTTAGATGAAAGAATTGAATTCGGCGCTATCAATATAGATCCTTTGATGGCAACGGTATGGACGCCCTATACATTTTATTACAAAGGCAACTACTCACACAAAGGAGTCAATAGTTTTCAATTGGTCAAACTTAAAGAAGGCTGGAAGATTCAGTATTTAATTGACACCAGGTATAAATAATGTCTTGTAGTTGTTGGATACACCTATTGCTTTTGTCCTTTTAAATGGTGTTGAAATTGTTGAGGATGATTGGTGGTAATCCATTCTACTCCCTGGTTTTGTAAAATTTCAAAATCGGATATTTCATTTACGGTCCAACTACCTATCATCAATCCTGCTTTTTTTGCAGCTTCACTTAACTGATTGTTTGTTTTAAATGAAGTATAATGCCAATTAATTCCATCAAATTTTTTTTCTACAACAGCATCAATTGTTACATCTGACTCAAGGTATAATACAGTTGCTTTTGACTGTCCCTCTTTTATCCATGTAAGGATGTCTTTACTAAAACTAATGTATACAATGCGATTTTCGATTCCTAGTTTTTTTGCAAGGGCTAATGTCTCTATGGCAGCTAAATAGTCTTGATCTTTATTTTCAATAGCTGCTTTGATTTCACAAATGAGCAATGTGTTATGCTTGTCCTGACTGCCTTTTAAAAAATACTGTTCTAGTGTAGGTAAGTCCTCTCCATTCGCTAATTTCTTTTTATTCAAAGTTGCATAGGTATTGGTTTGAATCGTGTCTCCATAATAGGTTGGATCATGATTTACAACGAGCACGCCATCTAGGGTTCTTCTCACATCAAACTCCGCACCATCACATTTGAGATCAATGGCTTTTGTTAAAGCTGCAATTGAATTTTCCGGCAAATTAAATTCTTTCCATGCCCCACGATGTGCAATGATTTTTGTTGTTTGTGCAGTTGCCATAAACGGTAGCATAATGGTTAAGCAAATTAAAATAAATCTAGTCATAAGGAATACTTTTATCTATTTTTTGGGTTGCAGCTTTTGTACTGCTAAAACAGCAAATAGTTTAAACATTAAGGTACTAAAGTATTATTATTTAAACAGCATTGCGTAAAATTTCATGATTAATTAACTTGCGCCCACAAATATTGCTATGAACCCACAAATTGACAGATTAAAAGACGCGATTGAGCCAAGTAGAGCAAAATTATTACAGCATCCTGTATATCATCAGATTCAAACATTAGAGGCGCTAAAAAAATTTGCTAGCGTCCATGTTTTTGCTGTTTGGGACTTTATGAGTTTATTAAAAGCGCTACAGCAAAAATTAACATGCGTGACTACACCTTGGATTCCTGTAGGTTCTGCAAATACGAGGTATTTAATTAATGAAATTGTATTGGGCGAAGAGTCGGACGTTGATGAGTTTGATAACCGTATCAGCCATTTTGAATTATACCTTCAAGCGATGCATCAAATGGGTGCGTCTACAGATGCAATACAAAAATTAATTCAAAGTATACAGTCTGGACTTTCTATAGACCTTGCAATTGATCAAATGGATTGCGCTCATTCCATCAAGGCATTTTTACGTTTTACTTTTAAGATTGTAAACTATGCACCTGCTCATGTTCAAGCAGCTGTCTTTACATTTGGTAGGGAAGACTTAATACCTGATATGTTTACCCGCTTATTAGAAAAACTAGTTGCTGAGTCACCAGAAAAAGTATCTATTTTCAAATACTACATCGAAAGACATATCGAAGTAGATGGGGGACACCATAGTCACTTAGCTTTAGAAATGGTTGCAGAACTTTGTGGAGATGATGAGGTGAAATGGAAAGAAGCCGAAACCGCTGCAATTGAAGCATTGCAAATCCGCGCCTCACTTTGGGATGCAGTCTTGGCTTAATGAGTTGAACAACTTTTTTCTAGATAGCTTCAAACTCACCCTTTTCGGTGTTTTTTCTGACCTTATCTGCCTCAAAATATTTGCCATTCATGGCGATATAAACACCGTTAGGTAATACTTGTGTGAAAGCCAGGGCGCTACCTAAATTAAATAAACCATCCGAGCTTCCAAATTTATAAGGAATCATCGCCCCTGTTAATACGATGACTTTATTGGGACAAGATTTTTGTAAATACATAGCAGTAATGGTCATGGTGTCTGTTCCGTGTGTAATTAAAATTCTATTGGAACTGGTTGCATTACATGCTGCTGCTATATTTGCTCGATCTTCCTCTACAAAGTCTAAACTATCTTTCATCATTAAAGATTCGATGGAAAGATTTAATTTACTTCTACCTAGACTTAGCATTTCATGTAAATGAGTGTCTTTAAAATAAAGACTTCCATTTAACTCATTATACTCTTTGTCAAATGTTCCACCGGTAACAAAAACTTGTATGCTTGCGTCCATAAAATATTATTTTGGGTCCATCCACATTTCTTTTCTGTCCAACCATTTATTGTCGGAAAAAGACTCTTTACTGGCCAAAGTTCGGGTATATTTTTTAATTGACTCTGTCGAACTAGCTTTATAGGCAACCCCTCCTATAATACTCAATGCTTTATTTAAATAGGTTTCATTTGGATTGCCTAAGGTTCTATAGGGCAATACATTATCTGCAAGAATATAATTAGGCGTAAATCCGCTTGCTGTTCCATAATTGGATTCTCCAATTGCATTATTCGTTAAAAATGTAATTGGTTGAAGGCCAAAATCCCAACGCTTACTTGGATCAGTAAGGGTGAATGAACCTACGTTTTTTCCATAAGTATTTTCACCTATAAGGATAACATCCATGAATGGCTTTAAATTATTGATCACTAATTCGCTTGCAGATGCGGTATTGCCCGCAACCAATACAAACACTCTATTCAGTGTTCCAAGGTTATTAGGCTCTGATTTAAATAATGTTTCGAATGCACTTGCGCCCGAAGTCCTGTTTAAGTATTCTGTATAAGTGGCATTATACACTTTTTTATTCATCAACTTCCCAACCTTTGCTGCTGCATCTTTTACCGTCAAATTGGTGATCAAGTCCGATGATACTACATAGCCTCCTCCATTATATCTAAAATCTAAAACCAATTCGTTGACTCCTGCTGTTTTGAAGCGACCAAAAATTGTTCGTAAGCTATCATCAAAACTATTCAAGAATTGACTATATGCCAAGTAGCCAACTTTTCTTCCCGACCATTCAATAATGGTATCTGCTAAAATTGGATTTGTTTGTAATTCTATTTTCGTTACTGTTACTGATTGGCCATTCTCTACAAATGCGCCGTTAACGAAATCACCTAATCCTAATTTTAAAGTTTGATTGGATAAGATAGTTGTGTAATTAGCAGATGTAATTGCTTGATCGTCTACTTTTAATATAATATCTCCTCTTTTTAAACCCGCCTTTGCAGCAGGGCTACCCTTTAATACATAAGCAAGAACAAAAGCTAGATTAGTTTTAGCTTCGTTAGTGTAAAAGGCGTTGTTTTTTATTCCTAATACGGTACTTACCCCGTTAAGTTGATTTTGTAAATTGGTTACACTTTCGTCAATCCAAGAAAATCGATCAGTTTTACCATAGTCATTTAACAAAGTATAAAAATAATCGGTAGGCTTTGCCGAGGTATTGGTAGCAGTCAATGCCGGCATTTTAGTATTCCATAAGTAATAGTAGTTCATAGCCTCATGGATCCAAGTGTTTGCTGCTATATTTGGGTTCGTGGCAGTTGGTGTTGGTGTAGTAGCTTTTGGCGTTTCTGTTTCTTTTTTGCAAGAAAAAAATAAGGCAGATAGGAAAAGTATGGATAACAGCTTTTTCATGGTTTGTATTTAATCAGCATAAATTTAATTAAACTATTGTTAAGCAAAAGAAAAAAATATCTCTACTAATTTGGTAGACAAATAGAATTGTCTAATTTTGAGAATCAATTCTATGAATATTCGCTCCACAAAAAATTGATGAGTGATCCACCTTAACGAATTAAGCAATTATGAGAAAATTTACAACCCTATTTATTTTTACCTTAATCGCATTTGTAGGTATTGCTCAGCAAAATAGTTACCATAGTACCGTTGAAAACTGGCATGCTGTAAGAAACCAGGAGTTGAAAAAGCCAAATGGTTGGTTGAATTTAGAAGGTTTGTTCTGGTTACAAAAAGGAGTCAATCGTTTTGGCTCAGCCTCCAATAATGACCTTGTTTACAATAACCCGCTGTTCCCGACACATATAGGTGATTTTATTGTATCAGAAGAAGGGGTGTATTGGAAAAACGGTCAAAACAAGAAGGTGGTTGTAACCAATGCCAATGGAGAGATAGTTGAAGATGCATCCAAAATAAATTTATTATCATCAAGCGGTTTTACGAGTCAATGGAAGGATTTTTCATGGACCGTAATCAAAAGAGAAGACAAAATAGGCGTTAGATTTAGAAACCTAAAAGCTAAAACCTTACTTGAGTTTAAAGGTATTGATAGGTTTAAAGTGGATGCTAATTGGCGTATCAAGGCCAAAGTAATTCCGCAGGATCAAAATCCACTGATGATCATGAATGTATTAGGACAAAATACTGCCCAAAAGCACGGTGGCAAATTGGTGTTTACAATAGAGGGTAAAACGTATTTTTTAGATGCTATTGATGAAGGGGGCAAAGGCTTATTTATCACTTTCGCTGATGCCACATCTGGTATAACCACCTATGGGTCGGGCAGGTTTATAGAGATAGACAGGCCAGATGCAAATGGCGATACTTTTATAGACTTTAACCTTGCCTATAATCCACCTTGTGCGTTTACCGAATTTGCTACCTGTCCGCTTCCACCTCCACAAAACAGACTCACTATTGCGATTCCTGCTGGCGAAAAAAAATATGGACATCATTAAGGTCTCCATTAACTTTGGCGTCTAATGCAAGACTTTACATTTACTACTTCTCCCACGATTGCGATCATAGGACTTGGCTATGTGGGTTTGCCGCTTGCTTTGGCTTTTTCGACAAGGTATAAGGTAATAGGTTATGATTTGGATACTACAAGAATTCATGCATTGCAAAATGGAACCGATCATACATTACAAAGTTCGGTAGCCGAAATTCAAGCTGCGACAAATTTAACACTTACCGATGCCCTTTTGGAAATTGGACAAGCAACAGTATTTATTATTACCGTGCCTACTCCAGTGCATGCAGATAAAACACCAGACCTTTCGCCATTATTGCTTGCTACTTCTGAAATTGCAGGCTTAATAAAAAAAGGAGATATCATAATTTATGAAAGTACCGTTTATCCTGGTTGCACCGAAGAAGATTGCGTGCCTGTTCTTGAAAAAATTTCGGGCTTGGAATTTAATAAAGATTTTTACTGTGGTTATTCTCCAGAAAGAATTAATCCAGGTGACAAAGTGAACACGTTGACAAAGATTAAAAAAATTACTTCTGGATCTACACCAATAGCTGCTGATTATATTGACCATCTGTATGCTAGTATTATTACTGCAGGCACACATAAAGCGCCTTCTATTAAAGTAGCCGAGGCAGCAAAGTCTATTGAAAATGCACAAAGAGACATTAATATATCTTTTGTGAATGAGTTGGCATTGATTTTTGATCGAATGAATATTGACACTCAGGAAGTATTGGCTGCAGCAAGTACAAAATGGAATTTTCTTCCATTCAAGCCTGGTTTAGTGGGAGGTCACTGTATTGGAGTTGATCCTTATTATCTAGCCTATAAAGCAAAGTCCTTGGGATACCATCCACAAGTAATTTTATCGGGTCGTGATGTGAATGACCAGATGAGTTTATTTGTAAGTGAAAAACTGATACAATTACTTGAAATAGCAGGAAAGCAAATTCAAGATGCAAAGGTCTTGATTCTTGGCGTGACGTTTAAAGAAAATTGCCCTGATATTAGAAACTCAAAAGTTTTTGACATCATTACCCATCTACAACAAAAGGGTGCAAGCGTAGATGCTTTTGATCCATTTGCTAATGCCGCAGAGACCTTACAAAAGCACCAAGTAACATTGGTTACCTCATTGGGTAAATATGATGCAATCCTCTTAGCAGTAGCACATGATTTTTTTAAGGCCTTAGATTTTACAGCTTTAAAGTCTAGTCCAGCTTCTGTGATATATGATACAAAGGCTTTTTTAGATAGATCAATCGTAACAGCAAGATTATAAAAATATTTCACTCATTTTAAAACCAATTTATGATAGAATCAAAAAGATTCGGTTCCAAAAAAGCACTTATCGATATTGATGAGACCATTTGCTTTTATTCCGACAAACGTGTTTATGAATTAGCTGAACCTAATTTTGATAACATCGCAAAAATCAATAAGCTATATGAAGAAGGTTGGCATATTACCTATTGGACAGGACGAGGAGAAAGTTCAAAAAGAGATCTAAGACCATTAACGCTTGAGCAGTTGACTAAATGGGGTTGTAAATTTCACGATTTAATCACAGGCTATTGTCCAAATGGCGGTGCTGTGAAACCTAATTTTGATCTAGTGATAGATGATAAGGCAAAACGAATAGAAGAGCTATAACTGAACTAAAACTTAACTAACTCAATTAAAGGGCCAATCGGGCCCTTTTGTTTTTTCTAGCAAATGGCAGATAGAAAATCCAAAAATGCGAAATAGCAGCTAATTCAAAAGTAATTAAATAAAAAGGCCAGTCTCCAATAATTAAAGGATTATTAGCAGATGGGCGTGCTCTTAAAAACATATAGTTTGTGTCAATAGCATAATTTAACGCGCCCACTGTCAAGACGACAAATTGCGAATAACCGAATATTTTTAACCATGATTTTGGTCTAGGGCTAAATCCATTATGTTTCACCATGTAGAGTACAACTAATAACAATCCACCATGCCCAATAAAGAAGCTATAAAAATTATAACCAATCACGCCAGTATTAAATTCTGGTGTTAGAAGTGCATGTATGCCTCCGAGCAATCCCCAGTAATAAACAAATTCACCAAGCAATTGATTTTTATTAAAAAGATAAATAATGCACAAAATATTACTGATGCTACATAAGTGTGCGGGAATATTTTGCTGAATATTCCATAACCCATTATAGTAATTATAAGACTGTTCAATGATCAAGTTGGCCATTAATAAAACTGCAATAAAAAGATCGTACTGTTTAATTTTGATTTTTTTAATATACTTTGGTAATTGTATAATTAAGAAAATACTAATGCCTATGAATAAAATACTTTGCCACCATAAAGGGGAAAAAGTGGCCAGTGTAATTGATTTTTCAAATTCCATATAATATTAAAGCAGTATGCTAATTTTTGATACCTGCAATTTAATCCATTCTGAGTACATTCTATCGACTCTAGTCTTAAACTAATGAACTTAGCTTTTATTTGAAGGGGGTAAATACCTTGAAAAATAGCACCAATGATGTAATAAGGATAGTAAAAATAACGAATACGAGTAGTATACTGTTTTTTTAATCATGCAAAAAAACTACCAACATCAACAGGAGCGTAAACAAGTCTTAATTTGTGATCAACAAAGCATCTATGCAATAGGATGTAGTCAATTGGTTCAATCCCATCCTTTATGTCATGGCTACAGCATGCTTAGCTCTTTGAGTGAAATTGCCAGCTTTGAACTTGGCTTATCGGAAGGCCTTTTAATTATTGATTGTGCTATGTTTGATTTTGAAACGAAAGAGGTTTGTGATAAGATCAAACAGCTTCAAAAGGTTTTTCCAATCATTATTGTCTTAAATGAAGACACCACGAACTACGTTTTATACCAGTTAATCGATTTAGAAGTGAATGTGATTGTATCTAGAAATATGTCTAGTGAAGAATGGAATAAAGCAGTTGAGATGGCTTGTCAAAACAAAGTATATTTCTGTAACCATACATCAGAGCGAGTACTAGCTTTAACTCAGTCCATGGACAGCATTAATCTTATTGAATTGGTCCAAGGTTTATCGACTTATGATAAGTATATTTTAATACGCATCTGCGAAGAAGCTTCTAGCAAACAAATTGCTGCAGAACTAGGGCATAGTAAACGTACTATCGAAGGCCATAGGACTCGATTAATGCAAAGCTTTCAAGTAAAAAATGTTGCTGGCCTGGTGAAGATAGCTTTCATGACCAAGCTCTACGACCATTACCTTGCTAATCCTGGATGGTATGCTACTTTTTTATTAGCTAAAACCTCGTCCTTGTAATAGTGAATTGTTTTAAATTGACCATGTATAAATCCATAGGCTTGGTCTGTGAAATGTTTGCTTTCGGCAAACCTGCTTTGCCCACCAGTTACAATTGTTTTTGCTTTTAATCTTTTACCAAATTCAACTGCTGCTACAAAACTATTTCCTGTATATCCGTATCGCTTTGTTGTAGTAGGATAGCGTCTGCTCTCAAAAGAAGGTAAGCCTCCCCATCTTGACGAAGCTTGATTAACTGCTAAACTTGCTTGATTGTCATCAAAGTTAGCACCTGGTGCAACTCTTTGGTAACGATTGATTGCACCCCATTTTATTTCCCATCCACCATACCATTTTTCAAATTGATCTAAAGTTGCTTCTAATAATTTTATTTTAGTTTCGAAGCTTACATCTTGGTCCATTCGCTGGTATTTAAGTAACACCTGTGTTGCAGCTTCTTCTGTATTTGCAGGAGGAATTTCTGCACTCCATTTAGTTGCCCATTCTATGGCTATACTTGTTGCAATAGAATTTGAATCTGCAAAGTGATCCCAATTTGCTAGGTAATCAATTGCTTTTTTTGTTCTTGGAGCAAGTGTCTTAATATTTGCTTGCGCTAAAAAATTCGGAAGTAAAATATCAAATGCACTTAATTTTTTATTATACCCTAGTGCAATTAATTCATCTAAATTAATTTTATCAATTTTAGATAACAAGTTCACTGCTGTTATGCCCCTTCCATTCTCACCATCAGGTGCCATATACGCTGGGTAGTCAGTTGGTTTTGGACTGTTAACTCCTGCTACTGTAAATGGAGTCGCATTGCAATTTTGCAACCATCCATTGCTTGGATTAATACTTTGTACAATCTCGTTTAAGGGGTGAACACCATTCCAGTCTGTTGCGCTAATCGTTCCATCTACAGGCATGGTATAATCAAAATTGGGATTACGCTTTGGCATAAAATTTCCATGCCAGTAGGCGATATTGCCTGCAGCATCTGCATAGACTGTGTTGTTACTATTGTTTGCCAATAATTCCATCGCTTTTGTATAGTCTGCTAAACTTTTTGATTTAGTTCTTGTCCAGCATTCCATTAAGGCTTCTAAAGAACGGTTGTTTTCTCTCAGGCTAAGCCATTTCCCTTTTTGCATACCTACTACAGGTCCATGATGTGTGAAGTAAGTAGTGAAAAGGGTTGTTTTTATTACGCCATTGTCTACATATTTAACGGGGATGACACGTTGACCCACTTTCTTTTTTTCTTGCTCGTAGTTATAAAACAGCTCGTTATTTATTTTTTCTGTTCGTTCTTCATACACATCTGCTACATCTGCGTAACTACTTGTGTGCATCCATCCACAATTTTCGTTGAAACCCTGATAAATAAAGAACTGTCCCCAGGTTACAGCGCCATAAGCATTTAAACCCTCTTCACTCACCATATGCATTTCTGATCTAAAATAAAAAGGTACATGGGGATTGATATACAACATGGCATTGCCGCTTTTACTGTGCTTTGGAGCAATGGCAAACCCATTCGAACCTTTTAAGGTTTTTTCTTCCATGTCATAGTTAGGCTGTTCAAAGTTCGTTTGCTGAATCGGTTTATTAAAGTTGCTACTTAATGAATTTTGGTTGGCAAATAATTGTTGACCATAAAAAGCTTCCACATGCTTTTCTGTGATGCCTGCAGATCTTGTTGGTGAAACACTTCCGTCAGTCCACATCAAATGATACCAAGGCTTGAATTTCTTAAGCACTACTGGCTTAACTTCTGGATGCTTGAATAAATAATAATTGATACCGTCTGCATGTGCGATTAATAATTTTTTAAACCAAGTGGGGCTTTTTTCAAAATCTTTGATCGCCTCAGTGCTATCTTGAATCAATTGCATCATTAGGTCCTCATAAATCATTTTAGGTCCTTCCATTTCTGCACGTCTACCTAACATTTCTAAAAAATTCTTTTCTATCTGCGGAAAATTCTCTTCGCATTGCGCATACATTAGGCCAAACACGGCGTCAGCATCCGTCTTTCCATAGACATGGGGTATATCCCATTCGTCACGAATGATCGTTGTTTGTTTTGCATGTAAATTCCATCTAGTGAGCTCAGCAACGGTTGGCTTTTGTGCAGACAACGATATGCTTGTAACTAGTAGTACAAACAAGAAATAATATTTTTTCATATAATAATTTTATAGACCCCAAGTTTTAATACGCTCTAAATTTATTCGCGCACACTCTAATGGTGCAATACCCTGATAAGATTCTTGTTCAATAATAAAGTGATGTGTGCCGCCTATTGCTTTGGCTAGTAAACTTACTGCTTTTGGGTCTACTACACCATTCCCTAAAATAGTGCTATCATGTCCGTCATTCATTTCGCCAACGGCTACTTTTATTTCGTCTTTTACATGTACGGAAGCAAAACGACCTGGATATTTTTTGATCCAGTCCATACCTCTTGCACCAATACCATACATGTTTCCAAAATCTAATTGGTGTATCACTAATTCGGGATCAGTTTCTTTTAAAATAATATCATAAATCAACTGCCCGTTTACTTTTTCAACAAATTCAAAGTTATGGTTGTGGTATCCAAAACGCATGCCAGACTTTTGACATAGTTCACCTGACAAATTAAATAATTCTAACTGATGCATTAATGCGTCGTAGGAGGTTCTTACCTTTTCGTCCATCCAAGGACTAATCACATATGCTTGACCGAGTGTTGCAGCGTCATCGATGGTTTGCTTCCAAAGATCTGTAAAGTCTTTTTTGGTCGCATCCCAATGCTTTGTATTCATTACGGTATGGCCACTAGGCATTTGCATGCCTAGGTCAGTTAATATCTTTTTAAACTCAATAGCTGTATAGCCGTAAAACTTCCTGTTGGCATAATTCGCATGCTCTACATATTGGTAACCCATTTTAGATAAAGCAGTTAAAGTGCCCAATGGGTCTTTAAACATCGTATCACGAACAGTATACAACTGGATGCCAATTTTAATTTTAGCATCCGCATATACACTTTTTGACCATAAGGAATTTGGCGCAAGACCAATACCTAATAGGGCCAAACTACTATTTTGAATAAATTTTCTTCTTGAATTTTGCATAGCGTTACATTGAAAAAATTAGTCTTCTACCTTGGTGTTTTTTGTTGGTTTTTTATCTAAATATTCTTTACGGTCTACTTTAGAATTACCAGTAACCATTTCGTCTAAATTATCTCCTTTATATAAGCGACCATTTTTCATGATATACTCCACGCTATTTGTGTTTTTGATATTCTCTAAAGGGTTCTTATTCAAGATAATCAAGTCGGCTAATTTTCCCACACTGATACTGCCAAGATCCTTGTCTAGTCCCAAGCTTTCTGCACCTAATATGGTTGCTGTTTTTAATGCATCTATATTACGCATACCGCCCGATTGCATTGACCATAGCTCCCAATGAAAACCTAGACCTTGTAATTGACCATGGCTTCCAATACCGGCAAGGCCTCCTGCTTCTACAATCTGCTTCATACTTTTAGCATGCTTTTGAAACACATGTTCTTCTGGTAAGAACCAAGTAGCACGTCGGCGTGATTTGCTAGCCAATTCTTCATATGGAGTATAGTACTGCATTTTTGCATCACCATATACATTCTCTGTTTCATAATAAAAATTCTCTGCCCACGGTCCTCCATAAGAAACCAATAAGGTAGGTGTAACTGCCATTTTAGAAGTCGCAATAGTCTTAACAACGTCTTTGTATAAAGGATAAATTGGTAATGAATGTTCATGACCAGGATAGCCGTCAATTAAGTTGGTCATGTTTAATTTAAAATCTAAACCACCTTCTGTGGTTGGCATTAATTTTTGATTCTTAGCTGCCTGAATCACCCATTGTCTATGCTTTCTGTTGCCTACTAAATACATTTTAATGTACTTGGTATTAAAGTATTTACTGTACTGCGCTAACACTGATTCAGCTTGTGCAGAGTCTTTTAAATTGTAAGACCAATAACCTACACCAGGTCCTGTTGAGTAAACTCTTGGTCCAACCATCTTACCTGCTTCTACTAAATCACTATAAGTTAATACATCTGTAGTAGCAGTTTGTGGGTCACGTGTAGTAGTCACACCGTATGCTAAATTGGCTGCATAGATCCAAGCTTGATTTTTATGAATACCCCAGCTTGGCCACATGTGTGCATGCGTGTCAACAAATCCAGGCACTACTGTCTTTCCTGCAAGGTTAACACGCTTAGCGCCAGCCGGCACTTTTAAGGATCCTGATTTTCCGACTGCTTGAATTCTGTTTTTAACAATCAAGATATCACCGTTGTTGATCACTTGATCCCCATTCATAGTGATGATTCTTGCATTGGTTAATAATACAGTAGTAGATGGCATATCATTTTCATAATATACTTTTACCCAAGTTTCATTCGCTTTGTATTTTGGCGTTTCTTTTTTATCATCCTTCTTAGCAATATTGGTGCTGTCTTTTTTAGTGGTATCTTTTTTAATAGCCGCTTCTAATTTTTTTGCTGCTGCTAAACTATCATCAAATGCATAAGCTGCATCAATATCATAAGTAAAATGTGCTGCGCCTAAACTCCAGTGAATCGTTTTACCATCTGCCTGCCAACTTGGGAATTCACCTCCAATTTCAGTTAATAATTTACTAGGGAATGCTGCATTTTTTGCGTCTGCAACTGAAATCGAAACCGACTTACCTGATTTAGGAAGGGTAACAAAATAAATATTATTATTTACCTGAGCAATTGCAGCAGCTCCTTTTGGAGACAATAAAATAGTATTGGCATTAGATGGAGGATTATTTTCTTTTGCAGCGTCTTCTTCTTCCATTATTTCAGGAATAATACAAGGGTCCGCAACTGGTTTCCCACGATGCTCAGGAATACTACCAAAAGTAGTAATGCCAGAAATTTTTGCAATTTCTTTTTCATCTCCTCCATCCCACTGAATGGAAATTAATCTTCCACGATTGTTTAAATAAATACGACCATCATTCATAGCAAAATGAGGATTGTATCTCCCATTTGCCTTATCAATAATGGTCTCATTGCCATTTGTTAAATCAATCCAAGCCAATTCATCTTCTGCATCATCATAAGTTGGCTCAATCGCATCTTTGAATTTCTGTGCGTTTGTTTTATTATAAATTAATTTTTTACCAGTTGGGTCAATCGCTACACCTTGGTATAGCGCATTTTCTTTGGTGATTGTTTTTTCTATACCTGTAGCAAGATCAAACTGACGAATACTTCCCCCCTCGCTATTCCAAGTAGTAAAATAAATTCCGGTTCCAGTTGTGTTCCATACAGGCTGAGCTTCTGTAAAGTCATTTTTAGTCAATCGCTTTGGATTGCCGTTTGGATAATCCATTACATACAATCTATTTAGTACGGTAAAGGCTAGTTGTTTTCCATTAGGTGAAGGCACCGCATCTCTTATTTGAGTGGCCATTGTAGCCACTGTATCTTTGATAGGATATTTAAATAATACCTCGGGGCCCATTTCTATTTTTGCATCTACTGTGTAAGGGATTTCTGTTTGTGCTGTAGTTTCAATATTTATTTTATTAATTTTTCCACCATAAGAAGCAAGTAAATATTTACTATCTGGTGTAAAACTCATCGCAGGCAATACACCTAACACTGCAATGGATTCTTGATCATCTCTTTGCACTGGATAAGCTAACCAAGTCTCTTCGCCAGTGGTCAAGTTTCTTTTTACTAAGCCAGTTTTATCTTCAAATCTAGTACCATACACTAACCACTTTCCGTCTTTTGATAAGACTGGTGTAAAAGCAGAGCCATATCTAGAAGCGATTGTTCTACTCGTTCCCTTTTCTCTATCATACACACCTATACTATATTGAGGCAACATGGCATTGTAGTTCCATGCACCATTACGAGCACTGTAATAGATGTAACGACCATCTGCACTTACTGCAGGGTCAATTGTTTTTAAGGTTGCAGGCGCATCTATCAAACTCGTACCTGCGCCACCATTTTTATGCATCAAATACAATTTTGTATTACGACGTCCTTTTGTGTACACGATATAATTACCGTCTGGTGTGTAGACAGCACCAGGAAAATTATTATTTTGCTCTTCTGTTAATGCAAGGGTATCTTTTTTCTCTAAGTCTATGTACCATAAATTTTCAGCACCAGAGCGATCGGAAATAAATAAAATTCGCTTACCATCTGGACTAAAACTTGGATGGTTGTCATAAGCCATCCCTTTTGTGATAGCAGTGGCTTTGCCACCCTCGATAGGCATACTATATATATCACCCATTAAATCAAATAGGATGGTTTTGCCGTCTGGGCTAACCGCTAATGAAGTCCAGGTACCTTCATTGGTGCTAAAATCAATCGATCGAGTAGCTTTCAAAGGCAATCCTTTAAATTGACTATATACTACGCTGTCTTTTTTAGGACTTTTCTTATCCTGCGCTTGACCACTGATTAAACCTAGAAACATTAAAAGAGTCAAAGAAAATATTCTCATGTTGATTATTTTTTTAAAATTACGTCAATCCCACAGCCGTTCATCAAATTTTTCAATGATTTTAACTAAAAACTTAGGTAGAAATTATTTCTTTTCACTTACCTTCATCCTCTCTAATTTATATTTGACCAATGAATCAACAAAGTAAAGTCGGCATTATTCTCATAAACTGCTTATTATTAATAAGTTACGTTGGATTTACCCAAAACAGTACCATTAAGGGGTCTATTAAGGACAGTATTGCGAATCGAGTGTTAACTGCTGCTACCATCTCTTTGGTATATGCTAAAGACTCCTCTCTTGTAAGTTTTAATAGAACGAATGAGTCAGGTGAGTTTGTATTTAAAAACATCAAATCAGACAATTATTTAATTTCTGTTTCTTACGTGGGTTATCAACCGAAATGGGTTGCTGTACCTGCTGGTGGGTCATCCACCATTGACATGGGCGTGGTGTACATGAATGATGTAAACAATATGTCCACTGTTACTGTAACCGCCCGAAGACCACCGGTAGTTATCAGCGGAGACTCTATAGAATTTAATTCAGAAAATTTTAAAACAGCACCTAATGCCGTAGTGGAAGATTTATTAAAAAAGATGCCAGGCATGGAGGTTGATAAATCAGGGGGCATAACAGTAAATGGGAAAACAGTAACTAAGGTGTTTGTGAATGGAAAAGAGTTTTTCACAGGGGATCCTAAAATGGCAACTAAGAATTTACCAGCGGATGCGGTGGATAAAATTCAAGTATATGATCGAAAATCGGACCAAGCTATGTTTACAGGTATAGACGATGGGTCTGAAGAAACTGCAATTAATATTAAATTAAAAAAAGACCGTAATAGGTCTACGTTCGGAAAATTGAATGGTGGTGCTGGAACGCCAAGCAGATTTGATGCACAAGGAAATGTAAACGTCATTAATAATGAAGAACAGTTTTCAGTTATAGGAGGTGCCAATAATACGAATAGACAAAATTTTTCTAACAGAAATATTGTCAACTTTTCTGGAGGTGGCGGAGGACGACCAGGTGCTGGTGCAGGAGTAACGATTAATTTTGGTGGAGGTGGTTCAGGTGAGACCGATGCAAATGCACAAGGTATAGCGGAAACCTATTCCATTGGAGGCAATTATTCTAATTTATTAAATAATAAAAAAACCGAGTTCAACGCAAACCTTTCTATTAACGATGTAGAGAGAAATAATATTAGTAGTTCATTCACGCAGAATCTTACGCCTGGTAATGAATTTAATAGAATATCGAATGCGAATTCAATTGCTAAAAATAAACAGCAAAATTTTGGTAGCACGATCGATCATAAAGTAACAGACAACTTCTCGTTTAGGTTTACACCAAGTTTAGGATGGCAGCAAACCGACAATTACAGCGAAGACTCAACACAGACCTATTTATTAAATGGAAATTTACTTAATAGCAACACAACCATTGCTTCTAGTGCTTCTGATGCCGTAAATGCTGCAAGTACTTTATTATTAAGAAAAAAGTTTGCAAAAAAAGGACGTACAATGTCGTCTACGATTACACAAAGCTTTAACCGCTCTAATTCAACAGGAAGCCAGTTTACAGAACAGCTTTTTTATACGAACAATAACTTGATCAATGATTCAATTTTAGACCAACAAAATATTCGAAAAGGAGAAAACACAAGTTATTCTGCTAATCTAATTTATACCGAACCTTTAGGCAAAAAATCATTACTAGAGTTCAATACTTATTTAAGTAAAAGCATTGGGTCATCTAGCAGAAAGATTTTTGACCGAAATGAAATAACAGATGCTTATGATTTACTCAATACAAGGTTAACCAACGAGTTTAATAGTGAGTACACCTATTCTGGAGGAGGAATGAGTTTTAGGTCCAATCAAAAGAAATATAGTTTTGCTACGGGCTTGTCATTACAATCTGCAGTCTTAGATGGTGAAAACATTAGTGCAAAAACAAGAATAAGTCAAAGTTTTCAAGATATTTTACCTAATGCTAATTTCAGGTATAATTTTTCCCAAACAAAAAATTTGAATATAGATTATCGTACCTCTACCAATCAGCCTTCTATAACACAATTACAACCAGTATTAGATCAAAGTAATATCAATAGGCAGGTAATAGGTAATCCGGATTTAAAAAGAAGCTATGTACATAATTTAAATCTCCGTTTTTTCTCCTCAAAAATATTAGCAGGAAAAAGCTTTTTCTCTACATTGAATGCATCAACAACTAATAATTCTATTGTAAATTATGATAGCGTATTACCCAATAGAACAGTCCTTTCTAGGCCAGTAAATGTAAATGGAGCTTATAGAGTTAATGGGTCTATGAATTATGGGTTTGGAATTAAAAAATTGAAATCTAGATTAGGCTTTGGATTAAACGCTGGCTTAAATAACAATATTTCTTATGCAAACGGGTTATTAAATACCATCGTTACAAAGTCTACTGGTCCAAGTATGACTTATAGTTATATACTAGATGACGTGATAGATATTAATTTAACAGCTCGCTATTCCTTTAGTAAGACTTCAAATGAAATTAATCCAACATTGAATACAAATTTCTTAACCAAGGTATTTGGTGCGGATATGACTAATTATTTGCCATTCAATATTGTATTAAATCAGTCACTTAATTATGCAATTAATACTGGACGTGCAGAAGGCTTTAATACTTCTGTGCCTATTTGGAATGCTAGTTTTTCTAAGTTTTTTATGAAGAACAAAAGAGCGGAATTAAAAATGAGTGCTTTTGATTTATTGAATAAAAATATTGGTATCAGTAGAAACGTATCACAGAATCAAATCGTAGACAGATCTTACAATGTCATTAACCAATATTTCTTGTTGAGCTTTACCTATAGTCTGCAAAAATCTGGATTAGGTGGTGCAAGGCCTGGTGGTATGATGATAAGAATGTAAGCAGCACACAGTTTAAATTGACCAAAATATTTTTTTCTTAAAAAGAAAACACATAATCAAAAACACATTATCAAAAAACACATAATCAAAAAATAAAATTCAAAAATAAATTATCAATTATGAAAAAAGTTTACTTAATGCTTGCTTTGCTAGTTGGGTGCTCCACTATAACTATAGCGCAAATGAAAGAAGGGAAAATTAGTTACGAACGTAAAATCAATATGCACCGTACTATACCAGACCCTCAAATGAAAGCAATGATTCCCGAATTTAGGACTGACAAATTTGAACTTTTATTTAATGAATCTGCTAGTTTATTTAGATCTGTAGTAGATGAAGAAGCGCCAGACCCATTTGCCAATGCTGGCGGAGGTGGTGGCGGTATGCGCATGAATTTTAGAATGCCAGCAACTGCTACTTTTACAGATATTGCTAAGCAAACACAATATGAAACACGTGCTTTTTTTGAAAAAGAATTTTTAATTGTTGATTCATTAAAGCAATTCAAGTGGAAATTATCAGAAGAGACTAAAACAATTGCAAAACAATTGTGTAAGAAGGCGACTACAATGATCACTGCACCTCAGATGCGTATGCGTGTTAGCAGAGCTGGTGAAAACAACTCAGATTCTTCTGCTAGCGCACCTATCAAGCCAAGAGAAACGGAATTAGTGGTATGGTATGCAGAGAACATCCCAGTGTCTGTAGGTCCAGATAATTACACAGGTCTACCAGGTGTGATTATGGAAATGGATTTAGATAATGGCGCAACAGTTACTACAGCTGTTGAAGTAAGTAATAAATATCCTAAAAAAGAATTGGTACAACCTACTAAGGGAGAGAAAATGAATAGAGCGCAATTTCAAGAAAATATGCAAAAGTTAATGCAGGATATGCAGCGAGGTGGAGGTGGCATGATGCGTAATATACGTATTGGAGGAGGTAAGTAACCAAACGCTGGATGAATTATCATTTGAGATTGACTAAAAAAATGGGGCGCAATAGCGCCCCATTTTTTATGGGATAATATTCCATCTCCATCCTAAAGCAAAAGTTCTGTTATCTCCTAAATAATAGGCATAAGCATTATTCCCTCTAACGCTAAAGTTTCTCGTGGCCATTGTGGCGTAAAACTGATCGGCAAGATTTAAACAATGAAACCAAAAATCATGATTTTTGATTGTATAATTTACCCTTAGATTAAGTACATTAAAACCAGGATAACGTGTACTATTAATTTCATCCATAAAATAGCTTGATTGATGTTGCCATTCAAAAGAGCTACTTAATTTTTTATTCCATTGACTAAGTAATGTCAGGTTGCTAAAAAAGCGAGGCGCTGCTACCATTTCTTTGTTACTAATATCTTCTCCTTTTAATAGGGTGTTTACATATTCGTGTTTAGCATTGCTTCCATTGAAGTTAATTTGTAATAGAGGGCCAATACTATATTTTATTTGGTATTCTATACCATAGTGTTTTGTTTGACCTGTATTTTGATTGAGGTTCACTCCATCAGGTTGACGAACAGATATAATTTCATTACGTCCATTTAGTTGGTACAGAGACCACTCAATGTATCCATTAGGAATCCGCATCCAGCTGCCCACTTCAATGTTAGAGAAATCTTGCGGCAACAAAAAAGGAACCCTTACAGCATTGTATATTTCGGTAATCTGTGGTGGCACAAACCCTTTACTATAATTAAAATAGGCTCCCCAATTCAGTTGATTATAAGTTGCGCCTATTTTAGGTGCCCAGTTAGTAAATGTATTATTAGCGCTTGGCGTACCAGATCTTAATTTATTTTTAAATTGGTAATCAAAATGATCATACCTAATTGTAGCGTTCAAGCGAATTCTTTTGGTGATAGGTTGTATCCAATTAACATAAAAAGCTTTATTTGAAATACTAGTGCTATAATCAGTGATCAAAGAATCAATAAGAGGTGCTGTGTATTTAGTAAATTTATTTAAACTAGTGTCTTTAAATATGTCAATATAATTTGCAATTAAATGCTGCTTAGTTTGGTCCAGGTAACCGCCAATTAATAACTTAGATTTTGTCTTACTAAAATTGAGTTGATGTTGGAGGTCAAGAACATAAGCGTCAAAATGATTAACGTTAATTTGACCTTTAAATTTAGTTGGATTATTGGTGGAGGCAATTGCATAAGTTGGATTTTGTCCCATGGTATTACCACGATATAAAATATTGATGGTAGTTGTTTGGTTTTTATCCCACTGATAGCTTAGATTTTGCCTAGCTCTAAATAAATTTAGTTTTCTATAAGTGAAACTTTGCTGCGTGCTATAATTTTTTGCTGCAAACTTGATACTATCTACCGTGCCGGTCATTTGACCATCATATTGTATCCATTGAAATTGTTGGTACCCAGACCATCTTTTTTTATAGGAGAAATCTCTTTTAATACTTAACGCCTTTTTTGTATAATCACTATACTCAAGTAGTCCATTTTTTTGCTGAATTTGGCTATAGTTTATAGCCCATCCAGACCTTTCACCCGCTTTTTGTAAAACAAGATCTGATTTAATGAGCCCGTTATTATTAACTTGATTACTTACTGCTAATTGGTTCTTTAAAGGTCTAGGCGCATGAATAAAATTGACTACACCACCAATAGCTTCTGCTCCGTAGAGTGCTGATGCAGGACCTTTGATGACTTCGATTTGTTGGATGGCTGCTGTATTGATTTCTATCAAAGCGTTGTTACTAAATAAACCACTAGTCCTTATGGGCAATCCGTCCTCAAGATAAAGGTATAGACCTTTTAAGGAGATAGGCTGTCTAATCGACATCATATGTTGCTCGTTGCCAATAGTGGGCATATAGACCCCACTAACCTTGTTCAATAAAAAATCGATTCTTGTTGCTTTTGCCTCTTGTATTTGTCTATTACTTAGTACACTTATAGCAACTGGAGATTCGATTCTTTTTTCTTTTGATTTGCTTGCTGTTACAATAACAGCCTCTAAATCAATATTGTTTTTTTTACCACTGCTATCTTGCTGAGCATAAGATTGCTGAAAGAATAAAAAAGTCGAAATGGATAAGACTAAATGATAATAACGCATATGCAATATTACCATTTAAACTGCTGAATTAAATAATCACCACGCTATTTGTTGTACCATAAATATTAGACACTTCTGCGTCGGCCTGGTCGTCATTGAGCCAAGTCTTCTTATCTACTAGGTATTTGAATTCATGTTGTGTGCCCTTGTCGATATTCATTTCAACAGCGAAGCTGCCATCTTTTTTCTTTGCTAAAGCAATACCCTTTTTCCATTCATTGTTCAAGCCAAAAATTTCTACTTTTTTTGCATCTGATGCAATGGTAAATTTTACTTTGCAATAATCCTTTGTCTTATAATGTTTCTTTTCTATCATACTGAATGTTTTTATTTTGATAAGGGGAGTTTAAAAATTGAAAGGTGTTTAACTACTATTTAATACCCCTGCTTATCAAAGGTAACCCCAACACTAAGTGATTCTTGTTTTTTGCGTGTAATTTTTAAACTAACGAACAACCATTATGTTATTGGATGTTTGTAATAAAAAAGCTCCAACATATATGTTGGAGCTTTTTTATTTTTTTATTCAACCTAAGTTAAAATGATTATCCGTGAAAAAATGCAACAATATAATAAGTAATTGCAGCAAGCACGGCACTAACCGGTATAGTTAAAATCCAAGCCCAAAGCAAATTGGTGGTTACGCCCCATCTAACTGCGCTAAGTCTTTTTGTTGCTCCAACACCAATGATAGATCCTGTGATGGTATGCGTAGTAGAAACAGGGATACCCATTTGACCTGTAAAGAATAAGGTGAAAGCACCTGCAGTTTCTGCTGCTACACCCTCTAGAGGAGTAACTTTGGTGATTTTAGAGCCCATTGTTTTTACAATTTTCCATCCACCACTCATTGTACCCAATCCAATAGCAAGGTAACAAGCAATAGGCACCCAATTAGGAAGGGAAGCAAAATCTTGAATACTTCCACTTGCAATTAATGCTGCGCCGATAATACCCATTACTTTTTGTGCATCGTTACCGCCATGACCAATACTGAATGCCGCAGAACTAAACAACTGCAACTTTTTAAACATATTCGCTACAGTATGAGCAGTTGGTGTTTTAATTTTCTCTACATAAACATAGATAAGCATAAATAAAATAGCCGCACCAAAAATACCGTTTACAATAATGGTATTATCTGCTTTGTCTATCTCACCTTCAAATGACTTTTCAATATTGAATTTGGCAATTTTAGCTTTAACCTTGTCTATATTCTTTGGTTGAATAGGATAGATCTGATTTACTAGATATAATGCAGAGTCAACAGAAATAGCTCCATCTAAATATAGTTTTAACGGTTCTTTGTATCCTTCCGTTACCACTTTGGCTTCATCGTATTTTAATTTAGCCGCTGCCTCTTCTGGTGCTTTTGCTTCAAGTACTAAAAAATCGTTTGCATTTCTAACTGCATCTTTTAATTTACTTACAGCAATACTGTTAAGCCATCCGCTATCTTTTGCTACTTTAGCAATGTAAACTGCAGATGTTTTATCAAAATTTTCGATGTAGGGATGAATCTTATCAAAGTTTAGATTGGCTTTGTCTAATTTTTCTTGTGCAGATTCAATTTTAGCTAATAAAGCGTTGTCGTTTTTCTTTTCCTCTAGTTCTGTTTTTAAAACACTAATTTCCTTTTTATACTTATCAATGCTAAAAAATTTCTGTGCATTTTCATTCATTTTGCTATTTTCAAAATAGTCAAAAAGAAAAGCAGTGAGTAATGTAGTAGCAGTGATTATAAATAATCTCCACCAAACGTTACGCATGATCGTAACTATTGTAATAAATACAGAAATGATGATTCCAATAATGGGTGCTAAAAATATAAATAGCACTGTCTTTAAAATGGTATCTGCATCTACGATCTTTGACCAAGAATAATCTATTCCTTTTACTGACAAAGCATGAGCTATTGCAGCGCCTGCAAATCCGCCAATTAAGGTGTGAGAAGAGGAGGATGGGATACCATACCACCAAGTCAATAAATTCCAAAAAATGGCAGCGATTAATCCAGAGAATATCACGGGTAGTGTAATGAACTCTTTATATACTGTTTTGCTAATAGAATTGGCAACTGCATGATCCTTGAAAATCCAATAAGCTACAGAGTTAAATAACGCAGCCCAAAGTACTGCTTGAAATGGAGTCAATACCTTAGTGGAAACTACAGTTGCAATTGAATTTGCCGCATCATGAAAACCGTTGATGTAGTCAAATATAAGCGCAAGCGCTATAATGATAATTAATAAAGTCATTCTAATTTAAATTAAGCGTACTTGATAATAATAGATTCAATTACATTGGCAACATCTTCAATTTTATCTGTAGCAATTTCAAGTACTTGATAGATTTCTCTTTTCTTAATTACTTCCTTAAAGTCGTTTTCTTGTTCAAATAGTTTTTCGATACTCATATCAAAAACATCATCAGCCTGATTTTCGATGCTATTAATTTTAATCATGGCATCTGTCATTTCTTTAATGTTTTTCATATTACGTAAACCAAGTACTGCTTTTTTGGTTTCTTGCGTACCTTGTAACACCAATTCTGCAAGTTTGTGAATGCCTGTATCGTTTGGATTTACTTTATAGAAATTAATCTTTTTCGCAGAAGCGTAAATATAGTCAGCAATATCATCTAATGAAGTGGCAAGGTAGTGAATGTCCTCTCTGTCAAAAGGAGTAATAAAGTTTCTTCCTAGTTCTGTAAAGATATTATGCGTTAATGCATCGTTTTTATGTTCAAGATTTTCGATTTGAGCTAAAATTTTAGCTCTTACATCAGCATCTGGCTCGTTAACCATTTCCTTAAGTTTTACCCCCATTTCATAAACGTGTTCTGCTACTTCTTCAAATAATTGAAAAAATACTCTATCCTTTGGTAAGAAGATCTTCATGATTGAATTAAAGTCCATAATGCTTGATTTTATTGATTTGTAGAAGGCAAACCTCCAAATTTTTTGGCTATATATGATACCTTCCATATTATCAAATTGTTAATTCAATAAAATAAACTGATAATCAATTAATTATACATAAAACGAACCTTAAATATCGATTTGGTAACAATTTGGTAATATATGGGTAACAATTTGGTAACATTAGATTCTAAGCTTTGCTTTTGCCTTATTTAATCCCTTAATAATGAAATCTAACGTAATTCAAGCCTTTACCATTTTGGCTATTCTGTGGACGCTTTCTGGTAACACTCCTATTGCGGCACAAACCAAGCCAGTTAACAAACCCTGGTTTGAATCACTACAATTAAGAGGTTACACTCAGGTTCGTTACAACCGCTTATTAGAAACCAATCCTCTATTAAAATGTGACCAATGCGACAAAAGCTGGGGAGAAAATGGAGGATTCTTTATTCGCAGAGCTAGATTGATATTTAGTGGCCAAATTAGTGACAGGGTATATCTATATTTTCAGCCCGATTTTGCTAGTAGCGCCTCCTCAACTGCGAATCATTTTGCACAAATTAGAGATGCCTATATGGACTTGGGGCTAACTGCAGACAATACTTTTAGGCTTAGAGTGGGTCAAAGTAAAGTGCCATTTGGTTTTGAAAATATGCAGTCTAGTCAAAACAGGCTTCCTCTTGACAGAAACGATGCATTGAATAGTGCAGTAGCCAATGAAAGAGATCTTGGTGTGAACTTTTATTGGGCTCCAACTCGAGTTCGAAAATTATACGCTAGCTTGATAAGTGAAGGGTTAAAAGGGTCTGGGGATTACGGTGTTTTTGCCTTTGGGGTATATAATGGACAGACGGCAAATAAACCAGAAGCCAATAATAGCTTACATACAGTTATGAGAATAAGCTATCCAATTCGCCTTGGAGATCAAATTATTGAACCAGGAATACAAGGCTATACTGGCAAGTATGTAATGGGGACTGACCAATTAAGTGCCGGTGTTAAATACAAAAAAGACAGGTCTTATGAAGATGCCAGAGCTGCTGCTTCCTTTATTTTATATCCTAAACCATTTGGAATCCAGGCGGAGTATAATGTAGGAAAGGGGCCGGAGTTTAATAAATTAACCGATTCTATAGAGACAAAGTCTTTACATGGGGGTTATATCACCACGTCTTTTAAGACAAATATTCAAAAGCAGGTATTTATTCCATTTACAAGGTTTCAATATTATAAAGGGGGAAAAAAGCATGAGTTAGATGCAAGATCGTACGAAGTGAATGAATTTGAAATTGGTATTGAATGGCAACCCAATAAAAACTTCGAGTTGGTCACGATGTACACTATTTCGTCAAGAAGATTTGAGGACTTTAAGGCTCAAGACAACTTGCAAAAAGGTTCCTTGTTGAGGATCCAAGCCCAAATCAATTTTTAACAACCACGCACGGGGGCATAAAATAAAAAAGGGAGCTAGTTGCCTAGCTCCCTTGTAAAATCCATAGCTTTCCCCCAAAAGCTGAGGCTAAATTCGGTTAATTTTATTTGTATGATTCAAACTGTGTAAATAAATTGGTGAGGTAATAGGTTATTTCTTATTTTTATATAGCATTAATCATAATATAATGCGTTACTTACCTATTTAATAATTGAAAATCAATGCGTTATATAAATTTAAAATTACTTCCTTTTTTAGCAGTAATTCTATTTTTTTCTACAGTAAAGGCTCAATTTGTTAACTGCGAAAGGCAATATACGGTCCCTTTTAGCCCTTTATTGCAAAAAATTGAAAGTTTAAACGACTATAATGGTACTATCAATTTGGGCTTAAGTGCAAGAATTTTACCCTTAGGAGGCACTAGTTTTGCGCCAAATGGACAAGAATTAATTAAGCACAATGGCAAGATCTACATTATGCTCCAACAAACTGGGTTCATTTTTCTAATGTCGAAACCCAACCTAGATTCGGTGGTTTTTAAAAGGATTGACAATACTATTAATATTAATTATAATATAAATTGTGTCAGTTTCATATATGAAGACCAGATATACAATTATGGTGGGTATGGTTTTTGGCATAAAAATGGCCATCTCAGAAAGTTCAATACAGCAGATTTGGAATGGGATATTCAGCCAACGAATATAGAAGTCGTGCCTTCTGACTATGAATGGTTTTCCCAAAAACAAGGAAGATTATATGCGCCTTTTCAAAAAATAGAAAAAGTATGGCTTAAAGGCCCAGAAAATAAAAAAGGGATCTTTGTTTACACAAGTTATTATTTAGATCTAAAAACATACGATTGGATTAAGCTGGGCAAAATGTCAAAAGAGCTCATCAAGCTAGTTGACCAAAGAAACAATTATATCCATTATCCACACGAGAATGGCAGAATTTTTGTCATCAATGACGAAGCGTACTTTTTTGATTATATCCAAAACAAGGTGTACAAGTCAAAAAAAGCAGACTTTAATCAGTTTTTTATAAGAAATGGCGGGGACATGACTATCTTTTATTACCAAGGAAAATTTTATAAATATCAATCAAGTGGCCAAGTATTTAAAACCTGGGATTTTAACCTAGCAGATTTTCAGGAATTGGCTTTTCCTATTTGGGGAGCTGACTATACGAATTGGTTCATTGGATTAGCCATATTTTTAGCCATTTTAGTAGTCGTCTTGTTTGCCTGGATTATTAATCGACGTATCAAAAATAAAATAGAAAAAGCACAGCTTAAAGTGCTTAAGACTAAATCTATGAATCAAGCTTTTACCGAAATAGAAACAAGTTTGATCCAGTTATTATTGAAAGCACACGAAGCGAACCAGCATGTCGAAATCAATGCGATTAACCATGTACTAGGAATCAAGGATAAGAATATTGGTTTACAGAAAAAAGTCAGAAGTGATATTATTAATGCGGTTAACGATAAATATATATTCATAACACAAGGCGAAAGTATCCTAATAGGGAGCGCTAGAAAAGAAGACGATAAAAGATACTTTGAATACTTTATCGTTCCAACAGAAGTAAGTGCCGTACAAAAGCTTATTCAATAAAAATTGTAGAATACTGCTTAAGCTAATTTTGACCTATTTTTTGTTTAAAAAATAGGTCATTTTGCTTTCAAAAAATGATCAAAATCATGTAATTTTTTTTCACATTTTTTGAATGTCATGAAAGTGTAAAAAAACATCCTACTAACCCTATTAATGCTTCTCCGAAAAGAAAATATCTATAAGATAACGGCACCTTTGCATTTCAAATGAAAAAAGCCCTTTTCTTAATAGCTGTTTTGTCCATTTTGGTCACCAATCATTTGGCGGCTCAACTGCGTGTTATTAAAGATACAATGGATGTGAATGGGGATAGTGTAGTTGTTACTGCTACAAGAACAGAAAGGAAATTGAGTAATTTGACTGTTCCCGTTACCATTATCAATGCCAAAACAATTCAACAAAATGGTTCCCTACGTTTAGGGGATATATTGAGGGAACAAACGGGTTTAAATTTAACAAGTGGTTTTGGTGCTGGGGTCCAATTGCAAGGACTTAATCCCGACTATACGATCATACTAATCAATGGGGAGCCTTTAGTAGGTAGGACTGCGGGTGTGTTAGACCTCAATAGAATTGCGTTAGGTAATATTAAAAAGATAGAAATTGTAAAAGGGCCTTCCTCTAGTTTGTATGGTAGTGAAGCAATGGCTGGTGTCATAAATATTATCACAGACGCAAATGGTGGCACGCCATTGAGTGTAGGAATCAGGTATGGCACTTACAATACAATGGATGCCAGTGTGGAAACTAAACTGAATTTTAAAAAAGTACAATACCAGGGATTTTATAATACATATAATACCGACGGATTCAGTATTCGCCCTAACAGCAATAGTCGCGTGACCACTCCTATAGATAGGTATACAACGACTCAACAGATAAAGTGGACCATTAGCGCTAAAACAAATTTGGTTTTTAATAGTCGTTTTACACAAGAGTATATTCAAAATGAAATTGCAGTTGCCAATAATGGCGTTACGATTTATTCGATAGGAAAAGAAAATATCAAAGACCTTAATTTGTCTACTACGCTAAATCATCGTTTTTCGGACAAAGTAAAAACTAGTATGAGGGCGTATAATACCACTTATGATGCAGTTCAAAATTTATTAACGATTAATGGGTTGCCTTATAGAGATGTGTTGAATCATAATTTTAAAAGAATCGAAAATCAAACAGACTGGGATGTCAGCAAATCTATACAAGCTGTATTTGGTATTGGTGCTGTTTGGGAAGGGGTAAAAAGTAGTCGTTATGATAGTGAAAAACTTAGAAAGGAAAATGACATTCAATATGCTTTTACACAGTGGGAGTGGAAACCTTCAGAAAAATTTACATTCATTGGCGGTGTAAGATTTGATCGTAATTCTCAGTTTGCATCTGCTTATAGTCCAAAACTATCCATGTTGTATAAGTTAAATACACAGCACCAGTTTAAACTAAGTGTTGGTCAGGGCTTTAAGGCGCCAGATTTTAGACAGTTGTTTTTAGATTTTACCAATGCTGCTGCAGGAAGTTATAGTGTATTTGGTTCTGCACAAGCACAGCAAGTGATTGCCAAGTTGGATGCGCTTGGGCAAATAGGTAATTTATTTCCCAATTACTACTTATTAAAAGCACTTAAGCCTGAGTATTCAAATGGCATTCATTTTACATGGGATTGGAAAATCAACAATCAATCAAATGTATCTGTTCAATTATTTAGAAATGACATTAAAAATTTAATTGAGTCACAACAGGTCGGCACTTATATTTCTGGCGCACAAATATTTAGTTACTTAAATATAGGAAGGGCTTTTACTACAGGACTAGAATTAGAAGGACAACATAAGCTAAATGCAAATTGGACAATAAGCGGAGGCTATCAATATTTAGTAACAGGAGATAAAGACCAAATTGCAGAAATAAAGTCGGGCACTGTTTATACCAAAAATAGCCAAGGCTATAGCCGACTGCTCAGACTAAACGAATATGTTGGACTGCCGAATACAAGTAAACATAAACTACAATTTAAAATAAATTATAATTCCCCCAAGGGTTATTACTTGAACGCAAGAGCCATTTACAGGAGTCGTTGGGCCGTTAATAATAATAATGGCAACGAAGTTTTTGACGATGGCGATGTTTTTGCTAGTGGCTATGTTGCCTTCAACAGTGCTACTGGCAAAACGTTCAAGAACGGCTTGTCTATTCAGTTGGGTGTAGATAATATTGGTGATTATGTTGATGCGGCGAATCTTCCTAATTTACCTGGAAGAACATTTTATACAAGTATTAAATATCAATTACAGAATAATAAAAACAAATAAATCATGAAAAAAATGATCACAAAAATTGCAATGGTGTTAGGAGTAAGTGTATTATTAGTTGCTTGCTCAAAAGAGAATGATACAGTAGTGGTTCCTGTTGCTGCAATCACAGTGAAAGACTTAGCTGCAGATACTGTAACTGGTATTGGTTTAGATGGAAGGCCACAGAGTGCTGGCACAACTACTTATTATAGCTTAGTAGATAATAAAATTGTAGCTTCTTCAGATGCTGCAACTACTAAGTGGGATGTGGCATTTACGTCTACTAAAATTTTAGTAAACAGTGGAACAAGTGGCCCAGGATTAGGCGGTGCTTTTGTTTTCAAGGGTTTATTTGATGATTTAAAAACTATTCCTGCAGATTCATCATTTGCAACAGATAATGCCAACGCATCTTCATTTGCAATTCCTTGGGGTAGCAATAGAGGCTGGTATACTTACGATGGATTAACTACTTTGGTAAGTCCAATTGCTGGTCGTGTGTTAGTGATTAGAACTGCAACTGGAAAATTTGCAAAAATTGAAATCATTAATTATTACAAAGGTGGGGTGACATTACCTTCAACCGCATCTGATTCAGATAAATTAACAAAGCAGCGTTATTATACATTTAGATACAGCTATCAGCCAAACGGTTCAAAAACATTTTAACTTTTAGCTTTAAAGCTCCAAGTGATAAAAAACTCCGCAACGGTTTCGTTCGCGGAGTTTTTTCCTTTAGACAAGCACACGATAGTTTGGCCTTCTCCAGTTTGAATAGCTTTATCGATAGCAGCTTGAATCGCAGCACCATCTTCACAAGAAAATAAAACAGTTCCTGTAGCTTTTTTAATAAAATTGACTTCCATCTTTACGACCAACATACTAATCTTAGGATTGCGTTTATACACCTGGCCAAAGGCTAACATCCCAGAACACATTTCGGCCGCCATGGCTTCTACAGCAAAATAAATCGACTTAAAGGGATTTTTACTAAACCAACTGTACCTGATTTTAACGGTACAACTTTCAGCATCAAACCGAGCTATTCTTAATCCAGCAAAAAAAGCCGCAGGTAATTGCTGAAATAAAAAGAATCTAAATTTGATTGGATTACTTATGAGTTTGCTGAATTGGTTAAAATTTGGGTTCATCTTCTTTTGAATTATATTTAAATATAATAGATAAACCTTAATTTTAGTTGACTAAACAAAGTTTTATGAACCAAGGATTGCAAACCTATGACTACATTGTATTTGTACTGTATTTTATTTTAATCTCCTCATACGGGATATGGATCTATAGAAAAAAGAAAGAAGCGACCACCAATACCAAAGACTTCTTTTTAGCAGAAGGACAATTAACATGGTGGGCAATAGGCGCAAGTTTAATCGCTTCTAATATATCTGCAGAACAATTTATAGGCATGAGTGGGAATGGTTTTAGACTTGGTCTTGCCATTTCTGTTTATGAATGGCTAGCAGCAGTTTCCTTAGTCGTTGTAGCGATTTTCTTTATGCCAGTCTATTTAAAAAATCGTATTTACACGATGCCTCAGTTTTTAAAAACTAGGTACAATGAAACGGTGGCTATGATTATGGCCATCTTTTGGTTATTCCTATACATTTTTGTGAATCTAACTTCCATTTTATATTTAGGTGCCATTGCGATAAATAATTTAACAGGCGGTACTCATTTTCATTTAATCATGATTGGTCTAGCGGTTTTTGCATTGTTTATTACCCTTGGTGGTATGAAAGTGATTGGGTATACAGATGTTTTTCAGGTATTGATTTTAACTGTAGGCGGATTGATCACTTCTTATATTGCTTTAACAGTAGTAAGTGAACAATTTGGTATGGGTAAAGATATGATAGCAGGATTTAAGCATTTAATGCAAGCAGCGCCGGATCACTTTAAAATGATTTTTGACAAGCCTGGTCCTGGCTCTACACAAAAAGAAATAGAAGATTATTCAAGTTTACCGGGTATGGCAATGATGGTGGCAGGTATTTGGGTAGCACATTTAAATTACTGGGGTTGTAATCAATACATTACACAAAGAGCATTGGGGGCAGATTTAAAAACAGCAAGAACAGGTATTTTATTTGCTGCATTTTTAAAATTGATGATGCCTATATTGGTAGTGGTTCCTGGAATTGCTGCTTATGTATTATATCAAAATGGAGGATTGCAAACAGAAATGATGACCAATGGGGTATTAAATCAAGACAATGCGTATTCGTCGGTGGTTGGATTTTTACCTGTTGGGCTTAAAGGCTTGTCTATGGCTGCTTTGACTGCTGCTATTGTAGCTTCATTGGCTGGTAAGGCAAATAGCATTTCCACTATTTATTCATTAGACATTTATAAAAAATATATCAACAAAGACGCTAGTGATACGAAGATTGTAACCATGGGCAGGGTGATTATTATTCTTTCTTTATTGATTGCTATAGTGATTAACTGGAAAGATACTTTAGGAATTGGAGGTAAGGGTGGTTTTGAGTTTATCCAAAAATATACTGGTTATATTTCTCCAGCTATATTCCCAGTTTTCCTTCTTGGATTCTTCTGGAAAAAAGCGACTTCAAAAGCAGCCATTACGGGTATCTTTTTAGGTGTAGTACTTTCTGTTTTATTTGATAAATTTTTACCAGGATTGATGGGGAACGAAACCCTAATTTATACTGCGTATCAAACAGCTTCTGGTAGTTTCGAAATTCCTTATTTAATTCAAATGGGTTGGGTATTTTGTTTCACCACATTAGCCATTATCATCATTAGTTTGCTGGACGTAAAAGGACAAAAGCATGAAAATGAAATTACCGAGGACAAAGGTCAATTTAAATTATCCAATGCACATATGGCAATGGTAATATTAGTACTAGGCGTAGTTATTGCCCTCTATATTAAGTTCTGGTAGTTAAATTTTACTTTTTACGGTTTTTGTTTCTTATTAATTTTGGTCCATACCAAAGCCAAAAACCCGTGATGGTAAAAATAAGTAATGCTAAGCCCATTATTAATGTGTAGACAAGCTTGATCGGCTCTCCCTTTGTTTTAAAATAAAAATCAAGGTATGACCCATCGTGTATATCTTCTATAAAATCTGATTTTCTTTGATTGATTTGTAGTGCTTCTCCGGTTTGACCATCTAATTGAATTTCCCAGTAATGGTCGGTATAAATGAACTTTACGATTCCTTTATCTTTTCGGATATCAATACGGTCTATCTTGGTAGACAAACTAGCATCGACATCATGTAGTAAAATACTGTCAGCTGTATGAAGTAATTCGTTAACTGGCTTCCAAGTTTCAAGTTGAGTAGATTTTCCTTTTGCTGATGCTGGTAAAATCCAACCGTTGCTATTTTTTTTCCAGCCAAGTAACAGTCCTGTAATAGCAACAATAAAAAAAAAGAGGAATAAAAACGCTCCCATTGTTCTATGGACTTTCCTGAAAATACGTAAAACGGCTACTTGCATGCGTTAAAGATAAATTAAAATAGTTGAAGGCTAAAATGCCCTAATGCAGTAAACAAAGCACATCTAAGTAAAACTCCTAAGCTACACCAAAAGACCATTTTGTTAGTGGGTACATTAAACCCAACACCAATGCCAATACTAATAGGTGCTCCAACAGTCATCGTACCTAATAATCCAAGTCCAACTACGCCATATTTTTCCCATATTTTTAGAACAAATCCAGGCTCTGCTTTTGGCTTTGCTACCTTAGCTTTTCTAAATTTGCTTACAAAGAATTTTATCTTATCACCTAAATAGGCTGCAACAAACACACCTAATAAGCCACCTACTAAACTTGCAAAAAAAATAATAAAAGGGGAGAGTCCAAATGCAAAACCAGTAGGTATCGCAGCATAAATTTCGAAAGTGGCAAGACCAGCTACGGTTAAGATTTTATAAAGCATTATTTGTTCTTTTGAAATGCAAAGCTACGGCTTAAAATTGCATAAAAAAGGGACTAATAAAATTAGCCCCTTTTTTATGATACAGTGTATCTAATTTGGATTTTGACTATGCTTTTTTTGGTGGAAGTGCAAACGCAGTAGCTTGGTGCTCAAATTGTCCGTTGTGTGCGCCGTCGCAAAAAGGTTTATTTTTACTTAACCCGCATCTGCATAGCCCTAACACGTTTCTGCCACCTAAATCATAGGCATTTCCTTCTCTGTCTACAATAGTAAATTCGCCTTCTATTTTTAAAGATCCGTTGTTGTTAACTGTAATTTTTGTTGACATAATTGTTGATTTTATGATTAAAGATATTGAATTATTAATGTAATTCAATCGCCACAGCTTGTACTGGGTAGTGTATATTTAAACGAAGCTGATTTCCCTGCTCAATTTGCTGTTTGATATTTGATTCACAATTAGCACAAGGCTTCAAATGAGTAATATATATGGGTACTGTATTTAATTGACCATTGGCGAATGAATTTAATTTTGTCATCTCCTTCATCAATAAAGCAGGTGTTAAATGACCAAAAAGCGACTTTTCTGGAACACTATTATCAAAAGAAACTTCTATAAACAGGCCTAATAATTGATGTTTATTAATCATTGGCGCGATTGTTTTCCAAAGCTGTTCTAGTTGGGTTGACTGTTCCACAGCATCTGCACCAGTATCACCTAAGTAAAGTATGTATTTATCTTGATTCCTTATTAAAAAGGCAGTACTCTCATAAGGCTTGACATGGCTTAGGACAAAAGGGGTAACAAATAAATTCGTATTTTCTATAGGCAACTCCTTGTCAGCAATCAAATTTTGATAGGTATATTTTTTTAAAACGGGCGCTTCGCCTTCGTTACCGAAATTGGCCCATGCAGACCAGGTGAAGTAATTTTTTTTAAATACATCTAAAACCGACGGAAGACCATATAATTTCTTCTGAAGATCATTAGGGGAGTTCATAATTAATCCAGCTGTATGATCTAAGTGAGCGTGAGAGATAAAATAGCTATTTATATGTTTTTGCTGGACAACACTTGGGTCTTTTTCAGTGAATAATTTTTTTTCAATTGCTAATTGAAGGCCTTTGTAAATAGTTCCTGCGTCCAAGCATAGGTATTGATCACTCCCCTTTGCAGCAACTAAGTATGCTGACAAATTAGATTCGTCTAATCCACCTTTAACGCCAAGTGGTACGACCTTAAATCCACTATTTATATTATTGATAATAGTCTCTTGTGCAGAAGAACAAACTGATAGGCCTATTATAAAGTAAATCAACAACCATTTCTTTGTCATATGAAGAAAATAAATATTTAAAACAAAAGCAAGCGTCTAGTTTGTAATTTGTGATCTTAAACTAGTTAATAAGTTTTGCTAAAAATAACGAAAATGCTTTAGTTTTAAAGCACAAATCAATGTCAATACACTTTTTTTCAAAACGCCTTTATAATTTCTCGCAAGAAAATCAACTGTTACAAAAATTGAATCAATTTTTTGTAACAGTTCTTTTGTCCTTCCTTTTTTCAATTAATTCTTTTGGACAAATTAATAAAACCAATTACAACGTATACAATGATCAATTAAAACAATTAAAAATTCAAGATGCGTTTGTAAATAATTCGCCGGATTATACGCTGTATTTGATCAAAGTGTGGGATAGTTTAAACAAAAATCATCATAATGTCATATACGACAAGTTACCTTCTGGTGTCTGGCAGGAAATTTTTGAAAAAAAATACAATCAGGCTATTCAACAGAATAATGATGCGCTAAGATTAAAAATTGCTTATCCGCTTTCTTTTGTTTGTCACACAAGGTCTTCTTTTAAAGAAGGATTGCCAGTGCTTGAATATTTATATCTAAATAAAAAAAAGCTAGATAAAAGCTTATTTGAAAGGGTATTGATAAAATTAGAAGAAGAGTATCGCTTTTTTAATCAAATGGCGAATGTTTTGAAAATTAGAAATGAGCGGATTGAGCATGGTTTCATCAAAACATTTTGGGAAATTTATGCTTCATGCGGTTTGTTTAAAGAAGCCATTGACGATTATAAGCTTTTTGAGCCTTTGCCCGAAAATGACTCTAGAAAAAGACTAGTTTATTATTTAAGATTAGGCGATTTATATTTTGAGTCAAAGCAAATAGACAGTGCAGAAAAATATTTTAAAATTGGCTTAAGTGAAACTGAGCGATTATTAAAAAAGATTGCCCTTAGACAGGTGCAAGAGGAAGGTAATTTTACGTATTGGATTGGATGGTTTAATGGATTGATAGGTAATTGTTATATGGAAAGGGGTGATTTTGTTACTGCAAAAAAATTGCATTTATATTTTTTAAGCCTAAGTACAGGGGAGTATAGATTAAATAGTCTTTTTCCTTTAAGCATTTGTTATATTAAGACTGGCGAATTACAAAAAGCTAAAATAACGCTCGATAGTGTTGCTTTTTATATAGCAGGAAGAACAATTGGGAAAGTTGAAGTGAATTATTTCAAAACAAAATCTGATTATTTTCATGCAATAGGAAATGATGATTCCGCATTTCATTATTTGCAAACATATAATCACTTTAAAGACTCATCTACTTACAATATTCTCAAAAATCAATCTTCTTTGCTTACAGCAAAAATGGAAATTGAGAAAAGGAGAAAAGAATTGGTAGTCACTCAAAACGAATTAGTAAAGACAAAGCTAGCTTCGAGTATACAAGAGGGCCAGCTATATTTATCAATAGCAGGTTTAGTTACTTTTTTAATTGTTATTATACTTGTTTTGAGGAATTTAAGACAAAAGGAAAATAGCAAAAAATTAATTGAAGCGAAAAATCGATTGTTAGAAGTTTATGCACGCAATAACCTACAAAAAAGTGAGTATAATGAACAGTTAATTAAAGAATTACACCATAGGGTAAAAAATAATTTACAAAATATATATAGTTTATTAAATATCCAAAAGCGAAGAATCGATGATGAACACACAATTGAGTTGGTAACTTCTATTCAAAACAGAATTAATTCAATGGCCATTGTTCACGAAAGCCTGTATGCAGATGAAAATATAGAAATGACTAATTTTAAGGAGTACGCAATAAAATTAGTGGATCATCTAAGACATTCATTTCAGGATAATGAAAATAAGGTTGTTTTTATTTATTCAATCGATTCGGTTGAAATTAAATTAGAGAAGATTATTTTATTAGGATTAATTATTAATGAAATTGTCTCAAATATTTTCAAACATGCCAGTAAAGCAACGTATCAAATAGAAGTGAATATAGACTTACAAGTGAAAAACAATACGTGTACGCTTTTAATCAAGGATAATGGCCCAGGCTTTGACATGACAAAAGTGAATGATCAAAGTTTAGGTTTAAAACTAATTCAAACCTTATGCCAACAACTTGAGGCAAAATATAATTTATTTCATAAAGAGGGGGTAGAACATACCATAACATTTAGTATTTGATATGATTAAAGACAAAAGAATTTTAATATTAGAAGACGAGCTTTTACAAGCCCTTGATTTAAGTGAGTTTTTAAATAAAGAAGGCTATCACACAGAGATTGTAGATAGTTTTGAAAAGGGGATTGATGCATTAAATAATTTTAACCCGCACTTAATAATTTGTGATATTAATCTTAAGCATAATAAAACGGGGATTGATTTTGCAAAAGCTGCGAATAGTATTTTACCTAAAGTGGAAATTATATTTATCACTGCTGTGACTAAAAGTGTCACATTAAAGGATGCACAAGAAACCGATCCTTTAAACTATATCGTTAAGCCTTGGAAAGAGGATCAAGTAAAAGTGACCATACAAATGGCATTTAATTACATATCAAGTAAACAGGTTCATCATTCAGTTTTAGAGAAACTTACCTTAACTGAATATAAAATTGTGAAATTAATTTCTCAACAACTAAGTTCGAAAGAAATTGCCGCTCAATTGTTTGTTTCAGAGAAAACCATAAAAAACCATCGTCATAATATTATCCAAAAATTGAACTTGACGAATGAGAAAAACAGCTTATTAAAATGGGCTAGCAATAATACTGCTATTTAAATAAAATATGAACCTTAGGGTCTATAGCCATGTTATTTTACCTAGTTAATTTTGCCTTACAATAATACAGTAGGAGTAATTATACGATTTTATTGTAGTAGAGTTTCAGACCTTGTACCTGGTCTCGGGGGGGAACAGGTACAAGAAGTTTGAACTTTTCAAATGGAATACATGAAAATTCAAACTAAACTTCTTTTACTTTATCTCTTTTCTTGTGCAATAACTTCTTTGTTGTCAATATTAGATTCTAGTAAAATTATAAGCTATCATACATTTTTCATTGAATTTTTTTTCTCTTCCATAGTCATTTGGGGCATTACTATATTAATTTTTTTTATACTGCTTATTGCTTTTAAGTTATTCAACTCTTTCTTTGACCAATAATTGTATTCAATCTATCTTTTAATTTCTCAAGTACGCTTTTAACAAATTTATTATACTTAATTTGTAAATTTGTCTATGAACAATCTTTTAAGGTCATTCTTAGATAAAACCCAATTAGTCGAAAAGCGTTCAAATTTAGATGCTTCTAATTATTTATATGCAAAAGCATACAGGGACTTCCTATTGCTTATTAAAAGAAATATCAAGGATACCATTTTAATTACAATTGGAATTTTTTCTGCTTCTTTTGGTTTAAAAGGTTTCCTATTTCCGAATCAATTTATCGACGGAGGTGCTACGGGGATTTCACTATTGCTCTCTAATCTTACTACATTCCCTTTGTACGCCATTATCATCCTCATTAATATTCCATTTATTATTTTAGGGTATAATATAATAGGTAAGCATTTCGCTTTAAAAACAACAATGGCTATTGCAGGATTAGCATTGTGTTTGGCAATAGTTGAATTTCCTAATGTGACTAATAATCAAATTCTTGTTGCAATTTTTGGCGGCACTTTCTTAGGTGCAGGCATAGGATTTTCGATTAGAGGTGGCGCTGTCATTGACGGCACTGAAATTTTGGCCATTTATCTAAGTAAAAAATTAGGCACTACTATAGGTGATATTATCATACTCATTAATGTTTTAATTTTTTCTGCAGCCATGTATTTTCTTTCCGTAGAGATTGCTTTATTTTCGATGGTCACTTATTTAGCTGCGTCAAAAACACTTGATTTTATTATTGAAGGGATAGATGAATACATGGGTGTTACTATAGTTTCTACACATTATGATGAAATCAAAGAAATGATTATCAATAAAATGGGTAGAGGTATTACTGTGTACAAAGGAGAAAGGGGTTTTGGTACAAGAGGTGAGATGGGGGAAGTAAATATCTTATATACGGTTGTGACCAGACTGGAGATGAATAAAATAAAAACAGAAATCGAAAGGATAGATCCCAATGCATTTGTCGTGATGCATAGTGTTAAAGACACAAAGGGTGGAATGATTAAGAAGAAGCCTTTGAAGCATTAAAAGTTTAAAATAGTTTCATTTTATTGTAATATAATCAACTAAAAAGCCCCTATGCATATATGCATAGGGGCTTTTTTGAGCATTTTTGAAATTGTCAATTATTTCGGTAATACTACAGCATCTACTACATGGATCAAGCCATTGTTTGCAGCTAGATCTGTAGCAACTACAGTTGAAACAGCACCTTTTTCGTCAGTTAAGATTACTTTACCTTCTTTGATAGAAGCAACTAAATTGCCACCACTTACAGTCTTTAAAGTAACTGAACCACCGCCATCTTTAATTGCTTTTACAACAGCTGCTGCATTGAAGCTACCTGCCACAACGTGGTAAGTTAAAATTTTAGCTAAAGTAGCTTTGTTTTCTGCTTTTAAAAGGTACTCAACTGTACCTGCTGGAAGTTTTGCAAATGCAGCATTAGTTGGTGCAAATACAGTAAAAGGACCAGCGCTTTGTAAAGTTGCTACTAAGTCAGCGGCTTTAACAGCTGCAACTAAAGTTGTATGATCGTTTGATCCTACGGCAACGTCTACAATTGTCTTTTGAGCATTAACAGTGATTGTGCTAGCTACTATTGCAAATAATGCAAGTAATAAATTTTTAATTTTCATTTTGTATTGTTTTAACTTATAACATTTGTTTTATAGAATTGTTTAGTTAATTTTTATTTTAAGACATAGTAAATGATTACTTGCTTGACAGTCAAGCAAGTAACGACAATATTATTTTTAAAAAATTTATTAGGACTATTTAGGTGTATATTTAGATACAATCACAAATTCAAAATGTTAAAGAAACTGACTACATCCGATATGTTAATGCTTATAGCAGCGTTTTCATCCCTCATTTTTTCCGAGCTATTATGGTTTAAGGGCGAAAAAGAAGCTGCTATTTTTATTGGACTATGGGTTCCCTCAATTTTAGGGTTCGCGATTTTCTTAAAATTAATAAATAAACAAAATGATTGATATTATACCCTATTTCGCTGCTTTGATCACTTTGTTATTTGGTGTCGGTTTTGTTTTATCGCTTAACAAGTTTAAAGGATATAAATAATAAACTTTCAACATAGTTACTTAAAGGCTATTTATACGCCTTTTAGTTTTATTCTGTTTTATGAAGTTTTTCTTTTAGTGATTATTATACCCAATTCAATCTCGGAATTTATCGGAAAACAATTTGAAGTAATTACCTTAATTACATTAAGGAGTTTTTTCCATGACATTGCCGACTTTGACATTCATGAAGCAATACATTTTCAGCATCCTGCTTTTATTAGTTTATTATATGACTTAGGGGCTTCAATTATTATGCTTGGACTCACCATAGCCTATTATAAAATTTATCATAGCAATAATAAGACAGAAGGGATTAAGGAGTTAAGTAAGTTTATCAATATTAAAAAAGTAGTTTCGTTGAGCATGATCTTGGTCTTATTTGTGTTAAGTATCACTAGTTTGTTTAATTGGTCTGTAGATATGTTAGAAGCGTTGAAAGTCAATGACCATTACCCAAATCCAAATACTGTTTTTTATGAAGACTTTTTCTCAATCATGATTTTTGTGGATGTTTTATTGCTAATTATCTCTTTTACTTACCACTCCTCTTTTTTTATCATTTTTCGGAATGCTAGTTTTATCATTACTACCATACTACTGAGGATGTCGTTAACTATAGAAAAGCCAATGAATTATTTTATAATCATCATCGGATTTTTATTCGCAATCCTATCTTTCTTTTTATATAGATTTAGATTTATACATACTAAAAGAGACCATTAAACTATACACTAGCTAGTTTAACCCAACTTAATGCCAAAAGCGTTGTTATACATACAATACACAAATAATAGATTATGACTTTTCAAGAGCAACTAGACCATTTAATCATTGATACAAAGGCAATACCAGAGGGATACGCACTCACTGAACTTATTCATCAAAAGACCTATTTATCTGATGGTGAATTAGTTACCTGGGATGGACCCATGCATGATGTGTTTTCTCCAATTTGCATGAACACGCCTGAAGGTCCTCAGCGTATTAAAATCGGCTCTTATCCTATATGTACACAAAAAGAGGCCAATATTGCTTTGGAAGCTGCATGCAAGGCATACAATGACGGAAGAGGAGAATGGCCAACGATGTCAGTTGCGCAAAGGATTCATTGTGTAGAACACTTTATTACAAAAATGTTAGCTCAAAAAGAGATTGTTGTAAAGTTAATTATGTGGGAGATTGGTAAAACATATGCAGATTCAGAAAAGGAATTTGACAGAACTGTAGAATATATTTACGCTACCATAGAGGCGTTAAAAGATATTGATAGAGATTCTTCCAGGTTTACAATAGAACAAGGAATTGTTGCTCAAATAAGAAGATCACCTTTAGGCGTTGTTTTATGTATGGGGCCGTTTAATTATCCTTTGAATGAGACTTTTACTACGCTTATCCCAGCAATTATAATGGGTAACACTTTATTATTTAAGGCACCAAAGCACGGTACATTATTACATTACCCCATGTTAGAGGCGTTTAAGTCTTGTTTTCCAAAAGGGGTTGTCAATACAATTTATGGTCGAGGCAATGTCATCATACCTGCATTAATGGAATCTGGAAAAATAAATGTATTAACACTTATTGGATCTAGTAAGGTTGCCAATCAATTAAAAAAACTACATCCTAAAGTAAACCGCTTGAGAGCAATCTTAGGGTTAGATGCAAAAAACGCAGCGATCATAACCAAAGATGCAGACTTAAAATTAGCAGTGCAAGAAACTGTCTTAGGGGCACTTTCATTTAATGGTCAAAGATGTACAGCATTAAAAACAATCTTTGTTCATCAATCCATTGCTAGTGAATTTATTGAGCTATTGAAAGCACAAGTGGCAAGTTTGAAGTTTGGACTACCTTGGGAAAAAGGAGTCACATTAACACCATTGCCTGAACCTGGCAAGCCTGCTTATTTAAATGATTTAATAGAGGATGCAAAGTTTCATGGAGCTAATGTAATGAATCAAAACGGTGGAACGATTAAAGAAACTTTCTTTTATCCTGCAATCTTATTTCCTGTTAATCGTAAAATGAAAATATATACAGAAGAACAGTTTGGCCCAATTATTCCAGTGATACCATTTGATGATATTGAAGAACCAATTCAATATATTATTGAATCTACACATGGACAACAAGTCAGCATCTTCTCAAAAAATAAATCTGAACTTGCAAGTTTAATTGATCCATTAGTGAATCAAGTGAGTAGAGTGAATATTAATTGCCAATGTCAGAGAGGCCCTGACAGCTTTCCTTTTACTGGAAGAAAAGATAGTGCAGAAGGTACTTTATCGGTAGTGGATGCTTTGAGGTCTTTTTCGATAAGGTCTTTAGTTGCTGCCAAGTTAACCGAAGAAAACAAGCAAATTATAAACGACATTGTATCTTCCCATCATTCTAATTTCTTGAGTACTAAATACATTTTTTAATTTCGTATTCAGGTAAGCCTAGTTGG